>JAUIJJ010000117.1 GCA_030431385.1 bacterium
CGGGGTCCCTGTGAACACGAAGACCCCGCCATTGCAATCAGTAGAATCGCGAACCAAGTCCTCATCGACATTCTCCCTGCGAGTGATCTCCACCGTTGGACATCAAAGTCGCCGCCCAAGTTCCGGCGTTTGCGCAAGGGGTTGATTCTGCCGCGCTGCCCTGTGCGGCACCGTAGCGTTGACACCCGCACGCTTGCGGCGCTGCATGGGCGGCGATCAGAGAATGGAAATCAGGCTATGGCGAAAACCCTCAAACAAGAATTAGACGAAACGTTGGAAGCGGCGGTGCGCGTCGTTGCGTCGGACGTCGAGGCGGACTTACCCCTCGACAAATGCCGCTTCGGCCCGACGCGCTCGCCGGAACACGGTGACTTCGCGACTAACGCCGGGCTGGTGCTCGCCAAGCCGATGCGACGCAAGCCGCTCGACATCGCCGGTGAGCTCGCTGCGGAACTGCTCAAGAGTGACTTCATCGCGCAGGCAGAGGTCGCCGCCCCCGGCTTCGTCAATGTGCGCCTCGCCGACAGCGCCTTCGTGCATGTACTCGAGAACATCAGCCGCGAGGGCGCAGCCTACGGAATGAACGACTCCGGCGCAGATGAGAGCATCCTCCTCGAATTCGTTTCCGCGAACCCGACCGGCCCGATGCACATCGGCCACTGCCGACACGGCGTGACCGGCGATAGCCTCGCACGCATTCTCCGCGCGAATGGCCATCCCGTCACGACCGAGTTCTACATCAATGACGCAGGTGTTCAGATCAAAAGCCTCGGCAAGAGCTTTCGCGCGCGCTGCTACGAATGCGTCACCGGCGAAGCTCCGACCGAGGAGCTTCAGTATTCAGGCGAGTACCTTGTCGAATTCGCGAAGGAATTCACCAGCAGCAAGACCAAGGAAGACCTCGACAAGTTAAGCGACGAAGAGTTCGCGTGGGAGGCCCGTGGTCGGAATCTGGAAATGATCAAGCGCGATCTCGAAGCACTTGGGACTCGTATGGACAGTTGGGTCAGCGAGAAAGCCTTACTCGACGACGGCCTTGTCGCGAAGTCGCTCGATCGCCTCCGCAACTCGGACGAAACTTTTGAAGAAGATGGCGCGCTCTGGCTCAAGACGGAAGCCTTTGGCGACGACAAGAATCGCGTCATCGTGAAGACCGACGGCGAGCTCACCTACCTCGTCCCCGACATCGCCTATCACCTGAACAAATACGAACGTGGATTCGGCACCTACATCAATCTGTTTGGCGCGGATCACTCGGGTTACCCCGCGCGCCTCCGCGCAGGCATCGCGACGCTCGGCCACGATCCCGAAAAGCTGAAGATCATCCTTATGCGTCTCGTGTTCCTGATGAAGAATGGCGAGCGCGTAAAGTTCAGCAAGCGCGCCGGCAATTTCGTCGCCCTCTCCGATGTCGTCGAGGAAGCCGGCCGCGATGCCACCCGCTGGTTCATGCTCTCGCGTTCCATCGATACCGAGTTCGAGTTCGACATGGACCTCGCCACTGAGCAGTCGAGCCGCAACCCGGGGTTCAAGGTCCAATACGCCCACGCGCGAATCTGTTCCCTCGAGTCGAAGGCCGCCGAAGGAGGCTTCCCCGAAGCCTCGTCCCCAGCCGATGCCATCGCCTCCCTCAACAGCCGCGAAGAGCACGACCTCATTATCTATCTGTCCACTTACCCTGAGGTCGTCGAGCGCGCTGGGAAGAGTCTCGACGTCCACTCCATCCCTGCCTGGCTGCTTGGGCTCGCCGAGCTCCTGAACAGCTATTACACGAAGGGGAACACCGACCCGCACTTCCGAATCTTGCAGGAAGACAACCGCGAACTCTACGCTGCGCGAAAAGTCATGCTGGACTCAGTGCGCCGCGTGCTCGCTAATGGGCTGGAGCTGATGGGCATCTCGGCTCCCGCGCACATGTCACGCGACGAGGAGGAAGAGTAGGGCGCACCGCCCGACTCTTTCCCGACGACCAGGACTCGAAACCGACAACATGACCGAAGAACAAAGATCACCTTCGACGCCGCAGACAACTGTCGCGGAATTGTGTGCGATGGTTGGCGCGGATCTGCCGCCCGCCATTGCGAACCGCAAGCTGACCGCCATCGCCACGCTCGTTCGCGCGACTGAATCGGAAGTCAGCTTCGTACAGCGCGAGCGCTACCGCCAAGACGCCGAGAAGTCCAAGGCCGGGCTGATCCTCGTTCCTCATAGCATCGATTTCGACGGCCCCAACGTTGCCAAGATCGACGACGTGATGACGGGCGTGCTCAAGGTCATCGCCTTCTTTCATCCCGCGCCGCCGATCGAGTCCTTCATTCATCCCACCGCCATTGTACCCGAGTCCTGCAAGATCGCCGACGGAGTTTACATCGGCGCGTACTCGGTTCTTGGCGAGAACGTACAGGTCGGTGCGGGCACACACATCGACACTCACTGTATCATCGGCGACGCGACGGTGCTTGGCGAAAACTGCCGCTGCTATCCGCGCGTCACGATCCTCGAGCGCTGCCTCATCGGCGCGCGTGTGATTCTACATCCGGGATGCGTCATCGGCGGCGACGGTTTTCGTTACGAAGTTCTCGGCGGTCGCCTCACAAAGATTCCGCAGGTCGGACGCGTCGTTCTCGAGGACGACGTCGAGATCGGCGCGAACACGACCATCGATCGCGCGTTCCTCGCCGACACTCTCATCGGCGCGCGTTCGAAGATCGATAACATGGCGCACATTGGTCACAACGTGACCATGGGTACCGACTGCATCATCGTCGCGCAGGTCGGCATTGCCGGCTCGGCGCGGATCGGTCGCGGCGTCATGATCGGCGGTCAGGCAGCGGTCAAAGACCACATCTCAATCGGCGATGGCGTGCGTATTGGCGGGCGTTCAGCGGTGACGACGAGTCTTCCCGCTGGCGCAGAAGTCATGGGGTCGCCTCCCGTTCCGCTCAAAGATTATGGGCGATATACGAGTTTCCTGAGAAACTTCTCCACGACCTGTAAGTACCTTCGCCCGATCATTGAAGAACGGAAGAAGATGGATTCCCGACAGAGCGAAAACGACGAAGCAACGAAGTAAGTTTCTTCTCCAACGCGAAGTTGATTTCAATCTTCGGGACTTCGTTTTCGACTTTCAAAACTCGCGCACAATTTTTTTCGCGGTTTTGAACTACGCAAAGACGGGAAATCGTTGACATTGGAAGTTGTAGTTAAGAACCTTCGTCGACACTAGATTCGCACCCGAGAAAACAGATATTGTACACGCACAGTTCGGGTTTCTTCCCCCACCGAAAACATCTGTCCCGGCGCCTCAGTGCAGTCAGGGAACACCACTCGAACACCCTTCCTCAAGTTACAAAACTTCCCACACAAATCTCAAGGAGTCATGAATGAGCATCAAACGGCCAGTCTATTATTTTGGCGATGGTAAAGCAGACGGCGGAGGTTCCATGAAGGAACTTCTCGGCGGCAAAGGTGCTAACCTCGCGGAAATGTGCAGGCTGGGAATCCCCGTTCCGGCGGGCTTTACCATCACCACAGAAGTTTGCGTTTGGTATTACAAGAACGGAAAAAGCTACCCCGCAGGACTCGAAGCCGGCGTGGACAAGTCCCTCCGCAAAGTAGAACGCACACAGGGCCGCAAGTTCGGCGACACCTCAAACCCTCTCCTCCTTTCCGTACGCTCCGGCGCGCGTTCTTCCATGCCCGGAATGATGGAAACGATTCTCAACGTAGGCCTCACCTCAAAGACAATCCCCGGCCTCATCAAGCGCACCAACGAACGCTTCGTCTACGATGCATACCGCCGACTGATCATGATGTACTCTGATGTCGTCATGGAAAAAGCCGGCGGCATCGAACCCAAGGAAGGTCACGGCATTCGTCATCAGCTCGAAACCATCCTTGAGGAAAAGAAGGCAAAGGTCGGCGTCGTGAATGACGTAGATCTGACTGCCGCCGACCTCAAAGAACTTGGCGAGAAGTTCAAGGTTCGCGTGAAGAGCGTTCTCGGCAAGCCGTTCCCGGACGATCCCCGCGAGCAGCTTTGGGGCGCGATCAACGCCGTCTTCGCATCATGGATGGGCAAGCGCGCCATCGACTATCGTCGCATCGAGCGCATTCCCGAAGAGTGGGGCACCGCCGTCAACGTGCAGGCCATGGTCTTCGGTAACCTCGGCGACCTTTCCTCCACCGGCGTTGCCTTCACGCGTAACCCGGCGACAGGCGAGAACGAGTTCTACGGCGAGTACCTCCCCAACGCACAGGGCGAAGACGTCGTCGCCGGCATCCGCACGCCGGGTCCGTTGCTCAAGAAGCACGAAACCGGAGAGATGATCTCTCTCGAGTCTCGCAACAACAAAGCCTTCAAGCAGCTGAACAAGATTCGCAAGGATCTCGAGAAGCACTTCAACGATATGCTCGACATTGAGTTCACCATCGAAGACGGCCGCCTCTGGATGCTTCAGTGTCGCGTCGGTAAGCGCAACGGTGCCGCCGCCATTCGCATGGCAGTCGACATGCTCCGCGAGAAGCTCATCGACGAGAAGACCGCCATCATGCGCGTTCGTCCGATGCAGCTCAACGAACTGCTTCTTCCGATGGTCAATCCTCAGTCAGAGCTCACCGCGACGACCATCGCAGTCGGCCTTCCCGCCGGTCCTGGCGGCGCAAAGGGTCAGGTCGTTTTCACTGCCCACGACGCCGAGGCATGGGCCAAAGCTGGCAAGCAAGTCATCCTCGTTCGCAACGAAACCTCTCCCGAAGACGTCGCCGGCATGCACGCCGCCGAAGCGATCCTCACCGCCAAGGGCGGCATGACCAGCCACGCCGCGCTCGTCGCTCGTGGATGGGGCAAGTGCTGCATCGTTGGTTGCGGAGTCCTCAACATCGACACCGCAAATCGACGCTTCAGCGTCGGTGGCCACACCGTCAAAGAGGGCGAGTGGATTACGCTCAATGGAACCAAGGGTAATGTGTATAAGGGGCAGCTCCAGCTCGATGAGCCCGACCCGGATCGCAACACCTACTACAAGAAGCTGATGAAGCTGGCAGCGAAGCATCGCCAGATCGCCGTGCGCGCCAATGCCGACTCGGGTCCCGACTCGACAAACGCGCGCCACCTCGGCGCGGAAGGCATCGGCCTGTGCCGCACCGAGCACATGTTCTTCGACTCGGAACGTATCACCGCCGTTCGGGAAATGATGGTCGCGCAGGACGCCGACGCGCGTCGCAAAGCAATCATGAAACTCCTTCCCTACCAGCGGAAAGACTTCCTGGAAATCTTCACGGCAATGAAGGGTCTGCCCGTGACGATTCGCCTTTTGGATCCCCCTCTGCACGAGTTCGCCCCCGGCGAACCCGGACAGATCGAGGAACTCGCACATGAATTGGGAATTACAGCTCGTGAACTACAGGACCGTATTCACGCCCTGCACGAGCTTAATCCGATGCTGGGGCATCGCGGCTGTCGCCTTGGCATCACATATCCGGAAATCACCGAAATGCAAGCGCGGGCTATTTTCGAGGCGGCAGCTGACTGCGCGAACAAAAAGATCAAGGTGTTCCCGGAGATCATGGTCCCGCTCGTCGGGCACGTGAATGAACTGGCCAACCAGGCGGCGATCATCCGCCGGGTGGCGGATGACGTGATGGCGTCGCGCAAAGTGAAGGTCGCGTACATGGTTGGTACGATGATCGAACTCCCACGCGCTGCACTCACTGCCAACGAGATCGCGAAGGAGGCAGAGTTCTTCTCCTTCGGCACCAATGACCTAACGCAGACCACCTTTGGATTCTCGCGTGATGACATCGGCACGTTCCTGCCCGACTATCTCGAGAACAAGATCCTCCCCGACGATCCCTTTGCAACATTGGATCAAGGCGGTGTGGGTCAACTCGTGGAGTTCGGTATCGCAGGCGGTCGAAGCACACGCCCGGATATGAAGATCGGAATCTGCGGGGAACACGGAGGCGATCCCGAGTCCGTCGTATTCTGCCATAAAGCCGGTATGAACTACGTCAGCTGCTCACCCTTCCGAATCCCCATCGCCCTGTTTGCAGCCGCGCAAGCGGCCATCACATTCCCGCGAGAGGAGATCAAATCCATGGCGAAAGCTCCAGCTACCAGGAAAAAAGCACCTGCCAAAAAGCGCACCACCACAGCAAAGAAGGCTGCGCCTAAGAAAGCCACAGCAACCAAAACTGCCGCCAAGAAAACGACTGCGAGGAAGCCTGCTGCCAAGAAGGCCACCACGGCCAAGAAAACGACAGCTCGCAAGCCAGCAGCCCGCAAAGCCACTGCCAAGTCGACGACAGCCCGTCGCGCCGCAACGGTGAAATCGACGGCAGCCAAGAAGACCACAGCCAAGAAGGCGACCGCGCGCAAGCCAGCCGCCAAGAAGCCCGCCGCGAAGAAGCCCGCCACGCGCAAGGCTACAGCCGCTCGCAAGCCCGCCGCGAAAAAGGCCACAACCGCCAAGAAAACGACGGCACGCAAGCCCGCCGCAAAAAAAGCGACCACCGCAAAGAAGACAACTGCGCGGAAGCCAGCGGCAAAGAAGGCGACAACAGCTCGTAAGCCGGCAGCGAAGAAAACCACTGCTGCTCGCAAGCCTGCCGCGAAGAAGACCACTACTCGCGCAAAGGCCGCTGTGAAGACGACTGCACGCAAGGCGACTTCCACCGCGAAGAAAGCCGCAGGTACGGCCAAGAAAGCCGTCACTCGCGGTGCCGCCAAGGCCAAGAAGACCGCAAAGCGCGCCACCCGCGCGGCCAAGAAGTAAAACTCACGAGTCCGTCACTAAGCGGATCATGCGACCAACGGCTCCGGCAATTCCGCCGGGGCCGTTGGTGTTTTTAGGCAGAGGCTCTCAAGGCACGGATCGCGGCCTGTCGAACTCGCTCCGATCTCTCGGCAAACTCAACGCCGAGCAGAACCTCGACAGTCCCAGGCTAGATCCCCGTTTCGCACTTCGGTTGAACTCCTGCCACGCGCTCCTTGGGTTACATTGCTGTCCTGCGCGATTGGCCGCATTCCCGTCCCTCACCCTGTGTGCACTCCTCTCTTACGATCGCTAGGTCGACCTCCCGTTTCGCATTCTAGGTGGCACTCCTGTCACGAATCCTAGGTTGCACTCGGCTTCAGCCGAGTGAGCAAGGATCCAGCTCCAGTCCTCGAGCGCGCTTCAGCGTGCTTTGTAAGATACAAATCGCCGTGCGCCCGCTCACCCAATTCTCCATTCAATTCCCCAAAAAAATCCCGCCCGACACACTCATGTCGGGCGGGGGTCCTTCTGGCTTGCCGGCCAAAGAAATCTGTACTGCAAGCTGCCCGTCGGTGCGCCTGCGTTCGCTCATGTCACCATTTGACTCAGCAACAAACGCCCTCGTCGGAAGGCGAATCACACACCATTTGGAGCCGTTATTGTTCCTCGCGAGTGCTATTGAGCGCGAGCTTTTCGAACACGCCTTCGACCATCCCTGTCAGCAACGCCGTCATGCTGATACCCAGCGCCGCCGCCCCTTGGGGCAGGAGACTCGTCGGAGTCATGCCCGGGATCGTGTTCAGTTCCAGGAACACCGGTTGCCCGTCCTCCGGAACGATCATGTCCGTGCGCGACATCCCGCGACACCCGAGTAGGTCGTGCGCTTTTTCCGCGATGACCTGAATCCGCTGGATCACTTCCTCTGGCAGTTCCGCAGGCGTGATCTCGTCCGTCGCTCCCGGACGGTACTTCGCATCGAAGTCGAAAAACGAGTTCGTGCGCGGGCGGATTTCCGTCGGCGGGCAGACCATCCGTCCACCGTAGCTTTCCGCCAAATCCAAAATCCCGCACGTCACTTCCGTGCCTCGAATACACTCTTCCAAAATGATTTCCGAATCGAACGCGAACGCCCGGCTGACGCCTCGGTAAAGCTCCTCGAGGTCGTGTGCGACGCATGTGCCGACTGACGAGCCGCCGCGCGATGGCTTCACAACCACCGGCCAGCCCAACAGGCCACCGGCGCCTCCCAACTGCTGCTCACGCTGCGAGCGCGGTGATTCGCTCCTGAGAACGATGTGGCGGGCGACCTTCACACCATGCGCGCCGAGGAAGCTGCACGACCGCCGCTTGTCCATCGCCAGCGCGCTGCTCATCACATCACTGCCGATGTAGGGAATGTCGAGAATGTCGAGCAGCGATTGAATCCGCCCGTCCTCGCCCCAGGCCCCGTGCATGATCGGCATGGCGATGTTCGGCCCCCACTCGCACAGTCGGCGAATGCCCTCGGTCACGTGGCGGACCTTGAAGTATCCGGTGGGGCAGTACTCGGGCATGTCGAGGAGATCGAAAAGTTTCTCAATACGCGAAGGCGGCGTGTCGCTGTCCCAACTTTCCTCAGGGCAGACCCACGAGCCGTCTTCCTGTATACAATAGGGGCGGACTTCGTAGCGGTAGCGGTCGATGTGATGTGCGCAACAACGCGCCGAGGTGAGCGACACAACATACTCTGACGATGGGCCACCGCACAGCAGTGCCACCTTTCGTGTCGTTCCGGCTGAATCACTCATGACCGCTTCCTTTCCGGCGGACTCTCTTCACAAGGGTCTCGCGCCAACCAAGCACCGCCCAACGGGACACCGGCAAGAAAAAAATACCGATGAAAAATTGACGCGATTTTAACGAACAGCCTCAGGAAACAAGCACTTTCCCGTTAGGACCGAACTCGATGTCTTCAATTTCGAGCAGCGTCTGCTTCCTCTTCGGTCCGCAGGCAAAGCCTCCGATCTTTCCATCCGCATTGATGACTCGGTGACAGGGAATCACAATCGGTAAAGAGTTCTTCTTGTTCGCCTGACCAACTGCCTGCGAGCCCTTCGGCCTACCGACTCGTGCCGCTAACTGGCCGTAGCAGATAACTTCTCCGTAGGGAATCTTCCGTAGCTCGGCCCACACCGCCTTTTGGAAATCCGTCCCTTCGGGCGCGAGGATCAGGTCGAACTCGCGACGCTTGTCAGCAAAGTACTGCTCGATCTGACGCTTGGCGTCGCGCAGGAATGGCGTCTCCGATTCCTGCCAGTCCGGCTCAGCTCTCGGCTCAAACATCACCTTCCGCAATCCCTGCTCATCCGCCACCAGCATGATCTTGCCGACCAGCGTTTCCATCGTCGTATAGTTCACGCCGAATCTCCTTCCCAGATCGTCTTAACATCTAGCGGGGCAGGGAACTCGTTGCAAGCAAGAGAATGACGATTGCGCCGCTCCCTGCCCTTTTGCGGAAATGGTCTCTCAATCGCCTGAGGAGTATTCACCCATGAGCGTCCTAAACTGGCTTCGCCCGCGTCGCATTCTCCAATCACTCACAATGATGGCAGCGATTCCGGCACGCTCGTCATCACGCGAACGAAGCCGGCGACGAAACGGCCCAACATGTACAAGGTCTTGCTTTTGAACGACGATTACACGCCGATGGAATTTGTCGTTCATGTGCTGGAACGGTTCTTCCAGAAGTCGCGGGAGGAGGC
>JAUIJJ010000118.1 GCA_030431385.1 bacterium
CCGGGACACCGACGCCGACACCAACTAGCTCACCGACCGCGACCGCAACGAGCACGGCGACGCCGACTCCGACCGCCACAGTTTCACCGACGCCTACACCAACACCGACGCCCACACCGGCAAATTGCGATAACATTGTGACAGACCCGAGTTTTGAAGGTGGAAGCCCGAACAGTCACTGGAACGAGGGATCAACACAGCAAGGCGACATCATTTGCACAGGTGACGAATGCGGAACGGGACTACTCGTGCGAACCGGAACCCATTCCGCGTGGTTCGGCGGCTACGATGTTGCAGAGATCGGCACACTGTCGCAGTCCGTTACTATCCCCGACGGTTCCGCGAAACTCACTTTCTACATCGCGATCGTCGGTGCGACACCCAGCCCCGGTGATACCTTCAGAGCGCTCATCGATGGCGAGGAAGTTTTCTCGACGACAGCTGCCACGCCGACCAACTCATTCGCCCGACACGTCGTCGACATCTCAGAATTCGCCGACGGCAACCAGCACCTTCTGGAGTTTATCGGTGAGTTCAGCGGGACGCCAGTTTCCAGCTTCTTTATGGACGACGTTACCATTACCTGTACCGACCCGGCCATTGTTTTTGACTTCGAATTCAACGATGAGGGATGGATGTTCATCTCAATACCCGGTTACTCAGTCGCTACCGGAAACGCAGACAATGGCCGCCTCAGTATACAGGTGAACGACAACACTAATTCTTTCGCCATTTGGGAGTCACCCGTGTTGAACTTCGGAGATTCCGATCGAGGTCCGGTGGCCGGGCCGCAACTCGCAAAAGGAACATTCATGGTAGCGAGTTCCGAATCGGATCAATCAATCGTTCCAACCTTCCGTTTGAGGACTTCTGACAGTGACTTCGCGAGGAGCGACGTGCAGGCCATTTCGGCTCGTAGCGGCGCGACATTGTCTCCTGACACCAACACAAAGGAATATACACACTATTTCCAGATACCGACTTCCGACAGCGGCTTTCGCGCGGATATCGACGTGTTGAATTTCAACCCTGCAAACGCCGCACCGTCGACACTGTTCCTCGACCAATTGAAACTGGAAACCATTGATCAGGACTTCAGCGCCGCGACGACTGTCTTTAGTCAAGACTTCAGGAACTCAAACGCTAATGGCTGGACGACACGGTTCGCTGAACCGCTCGGTATTCCCCAGTTCGCCAGTACAGCCGATGGGCTCCTCATCAGAGGATCCGATTCTCGCGGAATTGCATCGTCTACTTTCGGGTTCTGGGGCTTCGAATCAGACGTGCCAATCGAAGGCGACAGTCTCTATCGGGTGTCATTTACTATCACGACAGACGCTACTCCCGAAGAGGTTGCCGGGATAGCTGCCTATCGACTGCGCATCAATGACAGTAGCCTGGTGTTTTCCGCTTCTGTGAACGTGGAGTCGTCAGCATCTGTGCCAGACCTGCCAGCACAGGGCACTAGCAGAAACTACGAAATCATCTTCGCGACTCCATCAGAAATCGCAGGGTCGAACTTCATATTCTCGTCGGATTACATATACGTCCCGGCGACCCTCAACGACCCAACGATCGCGGTCATTCTCCAAGACTTGAAGGTGGAGAAGCTCGCAGTTAAGTAGCTCACGAAAACCCGAGATGTTCAAGATGGGAGGCGAGTGGATGCTCGCCTCCCTTTCTTTTACACTTTCCGGTCTCGCGCCAATGCGGTTGACTCGACTTCCTCACGTGTTACTATTTTAGCACTGCGGCAGTCCAATGTCTTTGGAGTTTGATATGCACCGGCGAATTCTTGTCACCTTCTTTGCAATCGCGATTCTGTTCCACGCAGTCCAATCATTTGCGCAGTCTCAGCAGGTCTTTCCCGCTGTCGATGACACGTGGACGGTTGGGCTGAATTCGACCACGCTGAAGGGCGACGATGTGGAGCTTTCGATCTGCCCGCTCGCCGGTTACTGGATTTACCTGAAGTTCGATCTCAACGTCCCATCGACTTCGGTCGTTCTCGACGCGGAACTGCAAATGACTCGCGTGTCAGGGAGCAGGCCCAACGAGATTTCACTCTACCGGGTTGATAGCAATGCATGGGCGGAGGAGACCCTCAACGGTCAGAATCGCCCCGAGCCGCGCAACCCTGATCCCACGACGGCTCTCGTGGCCGGCGCGACGAGCGAAGGCGGATTGGATTCTTGGACGTCTGAGGAGCTTCTGCTCGCCGTGCGCGACGCCCTCGAGGGCGATGGCGTGATCTCGCTGATGGTCCGAGAGGATCCCGACGAGAGCATCGACGTGCGCGATTACAACAGCAAGGAAGCCACGGTTCCGGGAATCCAGAAACCGATCCTTGTTCTCACAACCATCGCGATTCCCAACGAGACGATAGCCTCCCGCTGGCAAGTCGAAGACATCGGCTTTGGCGTCAAACCCGCCTTCGAGTTCGATAGCACCGGCGGCCTTCATGTGATGTCGATGACGGAGACCCCCGGCGGATACGTAAAGCTTCTCTCCGCGCCCGGACTCGCTGGCCCCTGGTCGGAAACCACGCTGGACATCGGATACTTTTACGGACCCGGCGACGTGGCTGTTCATGGCGACGAGGTCCACGTCGCGTGGCACGATCACGACGAACAAAACGCCACTCACGCCGTCCTCGCCGACGGCGGAAGCTCGGTGACTCTCTACAACATTGATCACCCGGGACACGATGGGTGGGACAATGCGCTCGCTTTCTCCAAGGACGGAACACTTCATCAATCTGCAACCTATCCGATCGGATTCGGCGCATCAAACAGCCTCGAGTACGGCACCTTCGATGGCTCCGCCTGGGACTTCAGAATCGTCCCCCGAAGCGGAGCTTTCATGTACGGTCTTGCGACGACCATCGCGACCGATCGCATGAATCGCCCTCACATTGCATACTGCTCTGCAGATGATTGGACGCTCGCAGGCGAATTGAATTACGCGACCATGGGTGAAAGCGGGTGGCAGCTTGAAACAGTGGCGGGCAGCGGTCTTCGCGGCCGCTTCCCCTCCATCGCCACGGACCATTGGGACCGACCGCATATCGCCTGGATGGATATCGATCTCGCCGACGTGAACACGGTTCATGTGATGTATGGAGTGAAGAACGGGGACGAGTGGGAGATAGAGCAGATCGATACGCTCGACGACGCGTTTCTGGCCTTCGATGGCGCGCGAGAATCAGTCAGCCTCGTCCTCGACAGCAACTGGCGTCCCCACATCGCCTACGGCGACGAGACGCGGATTCGCTACGCGACGCGCGTCAGCGGAAACTGGGCGATAGAGGAGGTGCTACGCGCCAATGCCGATCTCTACAACGGTCAGGTCGACCTCGAACTGGACGGCGAGGAAAACCCAACCATCGTTTTCTGGCAGCGCGGTTTCGCGACCGAGCCGAAGATTCGCGGGGTCAGCGCGAGCCCATCACCGGGCGCGTGGATGATCCACTGACCTATTCGGGCAGCACGATGGTGCCGGTATTGCCCGCCAGCGCTTCTGCTCCTTTGCCGACTTCTGTGATGACGGCTCGCTTGCCGCCGTTGCGCACGAACCACGTCGCGGCGCGAACCTTCGGTCCCATGCTTCCCGCAGGGAGAACGTTCTCATTTGACAGCGCTTCCGCCTCGTCAGCGCTTAGTCGATCAATCGCGCTCTGAGACGGTGAGCCAAAGTTCTTGTACACTTTTTCGACACCTGTCAGAATCAGCAGCGTGTGGATTCCAAGCTTCGCCGCGAGCACCGCAGAAGCGAGGTCCTTATCGATCACCGCCTCAACGCCGACGAGATCTCCGTTGTCCAACCGCTGGACGGGAATCCCGCCTCCGCCCGCGGCGATAACGATAAAGCCAGCTTTCATCAACGACTCAATGACGTCGAGTTCGACGATCTCCTTCGGCTCGGGGCTGGGCACGACGCGCCGCCAACCTCTTCCCACATCCTGCTTCATGCTCCATCCGCGCGTCGCGATCAACATAGACGCTTCCTCGGTGTTGTATGGCTTGCCGATGAACTTTGTTGGATCGCCGAATGCGGAATCGTTCGGATCGACGAGCACCTGAGTGATGACCGAGGCGGCCGTCAGGCTCATGTCGTTCTCCCGAAACAGGCCAGCCATAACCTGCTGAATCATGTAGCCCATCGCGCCTTGACTATCGGCGACGCACACATCTAGCGGGAGCGGAAAGAGCGCGCTGGCGGCCATCTCCGCCCTCATCAGGATGTTACCGACTTGAGGGCCGTTGCCGTGGGTTACGATTAGGTTCTTTTGTCCGCGCTTCAGCATCCCGACGATCTCCACCATTGATTCTTCGGTGTGCCGATATTGCTCCGCAATATCGCCGATTTCGTTCGGGCGCGTGATCGCGTTGCCGCCGAGGGCGACGAGGAGTGAAGGGGGCAGTTCGAATTGGTCGGGCATGTGGGCGCGGTGCCTTTCACGAGGGGAAATGCGAAACCCTCCATGAAGGTGAGGCGGAACCCGGGCGTCAAGTAGAGGAGACGCCTTCTGGATTGTGGGAAGCTAGAAAGGGAGGTCCGTGCGAACAATGCCCTCGCGGCCGCTCTCGGTGAAGACCTCCATGCCGTCTTCGGCGTATAGGAACCGGACAATGGCGAGGCCGCACACTTTGCCCAACTTCGGCAGGAAGACGCAGCTGGTCAGAGTCCCCACTTGCCGTTCCTTAAGCTGAAGCGGGGCCGGAGTCTCGATGACGTCATCGCCGTCGAACACGAGGCCCACCAAGCGCTTTGCGGGGTGTCCTAGGTTCATTGTCTTGGCGATTGTTTCTTGTCCGGGGTAGCACCCCTTATTCGTATGAATGCCATCCATGAGGTCGGCTTCGAGCGGGATATTCTCGCTGCGAACGTCAATTCCCCACCACGGCATGCCACGCTGGACGCGCGCCTGATTGAACGCCGTCCAGCCAACGGGACGTCCGCCGGCGGTCGAGCTAGCCTTGAGGAGCTTCTCCCAGACTTCCCTCGCGCTCTCGCGAGCAACGACTATCAACAACCCATCGAGGAAGTATCTGCTGCGCACGACGTGTGAATCCCCGCTGACGGCGTGCCGTGCGTCGAGTTCCGGGGGAGAGAACCCAGCCTCGCGAGCTGCCTCGGCGGCTCGTGGTCCAACGAGCGCGAAGGCGGCCCATTGATCGCTTTCGTCAGAAAATTTTGCATCCTCGGTGAAAACGTACTTATCGCACAACTGGGCGAGTTCCGCCCCGTTTTGCGTCGGCGGGGATACGAGCAGCGCGCTCGCTTCAGCAACTTGAAAGTACTCGAGGTCCGCCTGCATCTTTCCGACGGCGTCTAGCTGAAACGCGCGTACACCTGCGCCGGGGCTGAGTTCCACGACCCGCTGGCTCAGTCGCCTGTTGAGGTAATCGGCGACGTCCTTCCCTACGGCAGAAACCACGGCGACGGAGCCTGCGTCAAACAGGCCAACGGTGGATGTTGCAGCTTCGTATTCAGCCGCCAGGTCGCCATAGCCAAGGACCGTTTCAAATCCGTCGGGCGCAGCGAGTTTCCCGCCAGCGGCACGATGGACCGACGCCAACGGAAGTTCGGTTCTTTGATCCTGATCACTCATGGGCTAGCTCCTGTCGCCTGTGCGAATGCGCTGCAACAGACTCTTTGCCTTTGGGAGCATGTCGCGTTCCTGCTTGGGCGTATTTTTTACGTCGGCCTCGACTTCTCGGATAAAACCGGCCACGGCCGCCTCAGCTTCCTCAGTGTTCCCAAGCCGCGTGTTCAGCCACGCCTTCTCCAGAATCGCGTCGACATCGCGAATGTGGGAGAGGCACAGATCAAACGCCGCCATCGCGTCCTCGGACCTCCCGAGCATATCATACAACTTTCCCAAGACGACCTGAACGTGCCAGGTCTGGAAGTCGGGCTGCTCATCGGCGACGTACTCGAGGTGGACGAGAGCCTTTTCCGGTTTATTCAGGTTCATGAGCGAGACGGCGGCTTGGTACTGGCCACGGAGGGTTTCCGGGTCTTGGTCGAAGACGTTCTTCAGCGCCGCCAGGCACTTCTCCCACTCGCCCAGCTTGTAGTAAATCTCACCTAGGCGCTGCCATTCGCCGAGGATGTTGCTCTCGTTGGCCTGCACTTCCAGCTGCTCCGCCTCTTTAACCAGACTGCGGCGTTCCAGGTACTTGCCGAGGGGATCGTCCATCAGGACAAAGTTGATCAGGTAGGCGGGAATCACGATGGGCGGGAAGAAGAGCAGGAGCACCAGCCATGTGTAGCTTCGCTCCTCGCGCAGCGAATCGCACAGCGCCCACGTCCACGCGGAAAGCGCGGCGAGCATCGTAATGGGGATGGCAAAGACGAGAACCTGCATAATTAGTCAGTCAACCTCGGGACACTTCAAACGCGCCAGGTCCGGGCGGGGCAAACAAAACGCCCCGGCAGCGAACTACCGGGGCGAAAAAGTACTGATTTGAGGGAAGCGAGCTTACTCGCTGACGGGGACACTCGCTGGATCCGGCGTGGCGACTTCGCCGACCGGCTCATCCGCTCCAACGTTCGGTGCCGTGTCGACGGTCTCGATCGGTGCGCCACCGAGGTTCAGTTCACCGCCGATGCGCTCGCGCCTGTTGCCAACAATCGTCAGAACAAGGGCTAGGACGAGAAAAATCGCGGCAGACCAGGCAGTCCAATTGAACAGCGACTTCTGAGCGCCACCGGCACCGAAAGTATCCGTCATCGCGCCGGGAGCCTGCGAACCGCCACCCATTGCTGACATGCCGCCCTGCTTGCCTTCCTGAATGAGAACAATAAGGACGATCCAAACACAAAGGCCCGCGTAGATGAGGCCGAGAAACCAAAGAAGTACGTTAATCATTAACTAGTCGAATCCATGAAAAAATGACCCGGCGAGAGGAGTCGCCAAGAGCCGGGGAGGTTCCCGCTCCCACTCGCCGGCTGTCAAGGAAAAGGAGTTGCGCCGAAGGTGCCGTGGGAATTGGCCTAGCCTCTGGTCGGTTTCCCAAATCCCTCTCAAGCCAATTTCATGCAACTTCCCGCCGCAAAATTCCCCCCCAGCATCGGACTCGTCATTTGCGTCTGCGCGGCGCTGGTGGCGTGGCTCTTGGCCTCGCCGGTCAACGAGAGCCGGGGGATGACTTGGGACGAGGCCTACTACTATCCCACCTTCGTTGCTGCCTCAAAATGGACCGGTATGCTTCTCACTGACCCGGGACTGGCGATGGGCAGCGAGGGCATCCGGTTCGGGTGGGAAGAGATTCACGAACTCCCGCCGCTGGTGAAGTGGCTAGGTGCCGCTTCCGTCTCCATCGGTGGCACCGGTTGGGGCAGGCTCCATCGCATGCGTCTCGTTCCTGCACTGGCCTTCGGCGCGACCCTGTTCATCATGTTCCTGATCGGCAGGCGCTACCTGCCCAATGGAATACTTTGGATTCCGCTGCTCCTCTATGCGTTGCATCCGAGAGTGCTGGGCCACGCGGGCATCGCCGCCACAGAGAGCGTCTTCGCGGCGGTGACGATGCTGACGCTATGGGCTGCGCTCAATGATCTGCGCAAGTGGCGGTGGCGGCTGCTCCTCGCGGTCTGCCTCGGTCTGGCACTGGCAACGAAAGTCAATGGCATCATCCTGCTGGCGGTCGTCCTGTTTTGGCTGGCCACGCGGCACTGGTTCGACGGACGCGCCTCTAGGAACTTGCGGGGGACTTTGCTAAAGGCCGATTGGATCACGCTCGGCATAGTGCTGCCCGTCGCGCCGCTCGTTGCGTTTCTAATGTGGCCGTGGATGTGGGACGACACGGCAGCACGCATTGGCGAGTACTACCGATTCATCGCGGAGCATTCTCACCAAGGCGTTTGGTTCCTTGGCAGCAAATGGAATTTCGGCGAGCCTCCCGCGCCGCTCTACTACCCGTTGGCCATGATCCACGTGACGACCCCTGTCGTCACGATGGTTTTGTTTTGGGCGGCGATGGCGGCAGGGCTGACGAGATTCGCGAGTCGCCGGAAACTCGACTCGATGTCGCAACTCTTGGCGCTGCTGACGGTGGCTCCCGTGATCGCCTCGTCACTACCCAACGCGCCGAAGTACGATGGTATCCGCCTGTTCTTTCCCGCGCTTGCTCCTGCGGCGTTGCTTATCGGCAGAGGCGTGTTCTTCCTTCGGGGCTGGCTACGGCGCACTCGTCCGAAGGTGCTCACATCCGGTCTCCAGCGAGGCTTTATCGCTGGAACAATTCTGCTCGTGATTTCCTATCCCGGTGTCGATTGGTACAACTTCCCAACGCGCTTCATGAGGCGAGGAAATGCACGCTTTTCGTTCGAGCAAACTTACTGGGGCAACGCCGTCGACGCGGAGGCTATTGGTTGGTTGAACAGCAACCTGCCGCCAAACGCGCGAGTCAAAACGCTCGCTCTGCAACCCGCAGTCTTCGAGATTCTCAAGGAGTGGGAGGTCCTTCGGCCGGATATCGAGTTCGAAGGCGCCCCGCCATACGACGCGCACTTGATGCAAAACAGAAAGGGTTTTTGGGGGAGGACGGAGTGGCACTTCCACGACGACCGAATTCCCCTGCGTACGTTCGGGCGAAACGTCGGGGACGAGCCACTCGTCTTCATCTACGATGGCGCGCCACCAATCGCGCGGCGCTAGATCAGGCTCCCGAGGGAGCGGCGGCACGCGGGCTCTCGGACTCGCCGACGGGCGGCCTTGATGACAGCTTCTGGTTGTTGGCGTTGATCGACTCGCGAACTTGCGTGAGGGCCTGCTGCGCCCGTGCCGTGGCGACTTCCAATTCCACTGTCGGGTCGCGCAGGAACACGCGATCGCCTTCGGCAAGTTCTGACTCAATGGCGGCGACGATGTCGTTTGTGCGCAGGACTTCCACCTCGACAAATGTCGGTTCAACAGCGGTGTGTTTCCAAACGCCGACCCGCCCCTCGAAGTCCGTGATCGTTTCCAGAGGCACCATTTGGACGCCTTCAATCTCTCCGACGATAATGGCAACGCTCGCTGTCATTCCCTGACGGAACATATCGTCGGCTTCGAGCAACTTCACCTGCACCTCGAACTCGCGCGGGCCGCCATCGCCGCTGTTTGAACTGCCCCAGCGACTTTCCTGACCCGAGATCGGAACGATGGATTTCTTTTCGACGACGCCTTTGAACTCGTGACCGGGGAGGGCTTCCAGAGTCACGATTGCTTCCTGTCCGATTTCGACCTGCGCGACGTCCAACTCATTCACTGGCACTATCGCCATCATCTGCGAACGGTCCGGAATCTCAACGAGGCTCAGTCGCGGCCAGACGGAATCGCCCTCAGCCACCTTGGCTGAGGTCCCGTTCTTCCAGACTTTCAGGTATGAAACTTCCCCATCGGTCGGCGACTTGATTTCACCGAGCGTGATGTCCTCTTCGAGTTCTTCGATACGGCGCTGGATTCGTTCGAGACTGAGGCGCTGCTTGTCGATGGCGGTC
>JAUIJJ010000119.1 GCA_030431385.1 bacterium
GGAAGAAGTTCACAAGACTAGATTCATTTGCCTGAAGAACCTCGAAGTCAAATGATGCCATAGTGCCGTTTATGAAGGTCGTGCTCGCGCCATTCGTGACAGTCCGGATCGCGAGCTGCACAATACCGTTGTCACTTACTTCCTGCGGCGGCGGATTGTCACTTAACGGGAACGGGATTCCGTATGGCTCACCGATCTTTCCTAATACGTTGCCATCCCATCGCAGCTCAAAGCGAAGTCTGGAGACTGTGCGAACGTTGTCCACTAGGCTAGCCGTAACTGTAAATGTGGTGCCCGTAGCACATACATTAGGAGCTATTCCGCCTGTATCTTCGATAGAAAGGACGACTCGCGAGTTTGTAGTGATTGGGTTCGTGTTGGCGTCAACCATCGCGATTGAGTAGAAGGCTGCCACCTCATCACAAGTGACCATATCACCTAGGGCTGGCTTGCAAGCGTCTCTAGGTAGCCCAATACCAGCTCGTGTGGAATCGCAATCCATCAAGCTGGCTTCGAATTGCCCGCAATTCTGCTCAAACCGAACATATGGATCGTCGAATGATGGCATGTAATCCGGCGCCCCTACATTCTCGCCGGGGAGCAGTTCGAAACCTAGCGTCAGCAAGGTACCATTTCTAAATCCCTCCGATTCCATAGGCAGTGGCGTCGGTATGGAACCTGTTACCCTGGCCACGGCTTGATTGTCGTCCACATCGTCGCCATCAGGACAAGCGATGTACGGCGTCACATCAAGCTGAAATCCATACTGGGGGTTGATCACTGGCCCTGTAGTTAGAAGGTTTAGACGATCGGCGTTGTAGACCACGAAAAAGTCCACTTCGCGGATATCCCATCCGCTATTGTTCGTGACATCTGCCTGCACAACGATCTCACTGTTGTCATTCCTGAAGAGATCGAGTCGGAAGTTCGAATTCAATGTCGCTGTGCGTGCTGCTGAGCCGCTGTTGCTGAGGTGAACAGTCGGCTCGTCGTCGGTGGAAGTCTGGAACGTCGGCGGGGCCGTCGTGAAATCGCAGAGGAATGTTTGATCAGGAAGCAAACCGACCTGAAGGCCGATGCTGCCGCTGTCCGCATTGAGGTCGTTGATCAGCTCGAAGTTGGCGTTGCCCGGAACACAGGGACCGCGCTCGGCGCGGATGAACTCGAGTTCGTTGGGGTCGTACTCAACCGTCATCCCGACCTCGTGCTCAACGCCCTTGGACCGCATCACGACAGAAACCGGCGTAGTCGCTCCGCGGGGAAGCTGTGAGTTCTCGACGCGCACGATTCGGTCTATCGGCGAAAGCGGGCCGCCCTGTTCGGGGGGAGTTTCGAGTCCGTCGGAGTAGCGAGCTGTCTGAACCCAGTCGGCCACGGTGATGAGGCCGTCGCCGCGGCTGGATGCGGGCGCAGTATCGAGGCGCCCGAACTCGCCGCCGGAACCGCGCAACGCGCTGGCACGGCGGCGGCGCTCGCCTGCGATAAAGTCTTCAATTGTGATGCTGGGATGTGCGCCGAGTCCACCGAGGGCGGAATCGGAAATGATCAGGCTATCAGTCTCGTTGCTGAGGCGAAGGTCCGAGTCAGCGAAAAGTCGATTGTCGAGCGCCTTGAGCGAATGCGCGGTGAAGTCGCTTCCCGCAAGAAGACGATCATTGTTCACATCGCTGAGGAGGAAGAGCGCCGTTTCGATCCAGTCGGAAACCGTTGTGATACCGTTGCCGCTCTGGAGGCTGGAAATGCCCTGAGTGTCCTCGCGAGGCGCGACATCCGATTCGACGTCGCCTGAGATGATGCACCAATCGACGACGGCGACGCGGCCTGTGCCGCAGATGATGAGCTGCCACTCGCCTGCCTCACGGCCAGCGAGAAACTCCAGACCGGAGCCCAGTTCTTCCATTTCTGCACCGGGGGGAGGATCGACGCAGGGAGCGACGATCGCGCCCGGAGGCGAGTATCGGCCCGTGACCGAGGGGATCGAGTACTCGCAGGCGAAGATGACGCTTGCCGCTGCCGAGTCGTCGAAGTGGATCGCGAAATCTTCGTCGAAAGTCTGTGAACCGGGATATCCCAAGCTGTCGCAGCCCTCGCCCAGAAGCAGAGGGATCGAGGCGACATCGATCGAATCCGGGGTCACAACGATATGCCGGAGGTATGCCCGAACGGTGCTGATGTCGTCGGCCTCCAAGCGCAAGAAAACGTCAAGCTCGTCGATCGCCGGGAGGAACAACGAAGTTGATCCCTCACCGTCTACGATCAAAGGCTCACCGTCGAAATCATCGCAGATCGAAATGGCCTGAGACGTTCCTGGCAGGAGGAGCATCAGACTCGCTGCGAAAGCGAGTAGTGTGTTGAGAGGGCGGCGCCACTGAAATACAGAGGGCATGGGAGAGGGCTCCTTTTGTTCTGGACCATCTTTGGTTAGGGCAGAGTGAAGAAGGGGACAAGCAGGGAATGCACGGGTGTTAGCCCTTTTCCCTATTTCTTTTGATTTGTCAGGTCTCATGGACGCTTTCTTCAGCATCGATTTGGGACATTCTCAGGGGAAATACCCAGTCGGGTGCGAAATCTCTCGATTCGCCCCGCCTGTTTCGTCGATCCCTTGGGGCTGTCGCGCGAAAATCCGCACTGGGGTTGCCGGTCGGCAATCACCACGCGTTCCCCTGATTCAAGTCCGGTTAGCTATTAGACGGTGATGGTGTGGCGGGAGAACCCAAAAGTGTCAACAGTAGACTGGCACTGATGAAGCCCCCTTCTGAGGGAAGCACCCCCCAACGAAAAGTGCTCTCCGCATTGGGAGAGCACTTTGTTCTGTGAAAGTTGACTGGCAGCGGCGCCTACATGATGTGACCGCAGCCCTGGCACTGTTTCTCGCCCAATGGCACCATGCCTCCGCAGATGGGGCACGGCTGCTCGACGGCGGTTCCGCTCTTATAGGGCCTCACGACCCGATAGACGCGGGTGCGGCCTTGGTTGCTGATGTCGACGTGGGGGCTGGAGTCGCGATCATCGCCGTCCTTTGCGCGCTGGAAGCCCTGGGCCTCGGCTTCGCGCTTCTCGGCGCCGCGTTTCGGCTCGCGGGTGACGTCACTGGTGGGCGTGATGAGGGGCGAGCGCTCGACCTCGATGGCCTTCCGGCTGGGCATGTTGTTGGGATTGTCTGTTGGTGCGTCAGGTTGCTTCTTGCTCCCGGAAAGGGCGTCGCGGGGCGTGGCTGGCATTTCCGGCCCTATGTCGAAGGCGTTGGTGCCGGGTACGCTTGCTTTGGTTTCGAAGCGGGGAATGCTGCGGCGGTCGGCTTCAGCCTGCCGACGGGCGCGCTCTTGAGCAGTCGGTGGCAGATCGGAACTGGTGGCCGGAAGTATCTCGCTGGCTTTGTGGATGGGCGCCGGTGGCTTCACATCGGCGACGGGAATCTCCCCGGATAGGTTATCGAGGTCCTCGGAGACGCTGCCGAGGCCCGGAGCGTCCGGGAATGTGACGCCTTGGGGGCCTTCCCCGGGGCCGTAGTATTGATCCATGAGGTACATCGCAAGGTTGACGATATAGTCGACGAATTCCTTCTCGTCCTTGTAAAGCGCGACGTTGCGCTTCAGGATTTCGATAATATCGTCTTTGCGGAAAGAGTCTCGTGCCGCCTTGATAGCCATTTGGTCATTCCGAACTTTTGGTATTGGACCGCTGGTTATGGACTCCGTTGTTGCGGTCAGAGTCTTACGGGAGACTGTCTCATTTCTCTCACTCCGTCAAGCAATCCCGGTGCCGAAAGGCGTTTTTAGGGGTAAAAACCCGCCGAAATCAGGTTCTCAGCCAGTCGCAGACACCTTTTAGATCAGCGACGACGTGAATTCCGTCGGCGTTCCTTGGGGTGTCGCGGCCGTGAGAGATCCAGATCACGTTCCAGCCAAGGCGCCTGGTGGCGTCGGCGTCCTCCGTCCAGCTGTCGCCGATCATCACGACGCGGGAAGGGTCGGGGCCACCGGCCCGCTCCAGCGCGGTGTCGTAAAATCGACGGTCCGGTTTCATCGCGGGGGCGTCGTCGGCGCAGATCATGTACTCGACGCGGTGGCGGGAATCGCCGAGGTGCGCGAACTTGAGCGATTGGACTTCTCGAGGAGCGTTGGTCAGCACAGCTACCCGACCGCGCTCGGCCGCGAGGTTGATCGCATCGTCGTGGCCCCCAAGCAAGCGGGGCGCGGACAGGTAGGAGTCGAGGTAGCGTACGCTCAATTCCTCTGCGGACGTTCCCGGATTGCTGTGGCGGATACCTTCCATCGCCATCTCGAAACGGCGGATGCGCAGGGTCTGAAAGTCGATGCGCCCTTCCGACAGCTCCTTCCACAGCGCGACGTTGCCGCTGTGAAAGTGGTGGGCAAAATCGTCGGGAGGAAACTGATATTCCTCGCAGACTCGGGCGAGAGCCTCACGGCTCGCAGTGTCATGATCCCAAAGCGTCCCATCCAGGTCGAAGAAAAACCAGTCGATGTTTTTGGGGGTTAGGGGCATCAGGCTTATCCTTTCGGTGGTTCTGAGGCCGTTTACCGATTGCAAGGTCTCTCAGCCGGTAATCACGATACCTGTCCCGCTGCACAACCGTGAGATGCCGACTGGGTTTATTCTACAGCTCGAAGTACCCGCCTAATTCTCTCACGCGTGGGCGCTCGGGCAGATGTCCGAGAGAGCGCATTCGTCGCACTTCGGGCGCCTCGCGATGCAGGTCTTGCGCCCGTGGAGGATGATCGCGTGGGAGAAGTGTGACCAGCGGTCCGGCGGGAGCAACGAGCCGACGTCGAACTCGATCTTCTCCGCATTCTTTTCCTTCGTGAGGCCGAGCAAATTCGTGATGCGCGTGAAGTGTGTGTCGACCGTCAGCGCCGGCATGTCGAAGCAGTTGGCACGAACCACATTCGCGGTCTTGCGGGCCGTTCCTCGCAGCGTCAACAGGTCCTCCATGGCACTGGGAAGCTTCCCCCCGAAGTTCGCGTCGACCTGCCGCGATGCCTCGCGGATCGCCTTTGCCTTGTTGTTGAAGAACCCCGTCGAGCGGATGTCCTGCTCCAGCTCGCCTTCCGGGGAGCTGGCAAAGTCCGCGGGCTTTTTGTACTTCTTGAAGAGAGCGGGAGTCACCATATTGACGCGCACATCGGTGCATTGGGCGGACAGGATTGTGGCGACGAGAAGTTGAAAGGGCGTGTTGTAGTGGAGGGCGCAGGTCGCGTCGGGGAATTCCTCACACAGGCGATCACCGACGATGGCAGCGCGCTCGATGAGCGGCTTTCGCGGGCGGCGCTTGCCAATCTCGTTCTTGGCCCGGTCATCCACGTCGGCCCATTTGGGGGAGTCGGTATGCATCGGCAACCATTTGATCGCAGGTGGTTTCTTCGCCATTTCCTGATCAGCCTTTCTTGGCAAATTTTAGGAACTCGTCGGCGGAAAAGCTGTTCAAACAGCGGTCCGCCGTGAGCCACCCTTTGCGGCCGATGCCGATCCCGTAGTGCGTATCGTCGAGCCCCTCCATCACATGGGCGTCGGGTCCGATACTGATCATGCAGCCCTGCTCGAGCGCGTAGCCAACCCGCCGCCAATCGATGTCGAGCCGACGCGGGTTGCCGTTGATCTCGATGGCGACGTTGTTTTTGGCGGCGGCTTTGATGACTTCCTGATGGTCAATTTGATAGCCCTCGCGAATGAGCAGGAGCCGCCCGGTCATGTGGCCGAGGATGGTGGTGTGAGGGTGCTCGAGGGCACGGCAAACGCGCTTGGTCTGCTCGTCAGAGGTGAGGTTGAAGCCGGTGTGGACGGATGCGACGATGAACTCGAAACAGGCTCGGAAGTCCTCGTCGTAGTCGAGGGTGCCATCCATCAGGATGTCGCACTCGATCCCCTTGAGCAGCCGGACGCCCTTCTTCTTATACTTCGCGTTGATCTTATCAATCTCGGCGTGCTGCTGGAGGACGCGCTCCTCGGGCAGCCCCCGCGCGACGGTGAGCGATTTGCTGTGATCGGCGATGCCCATCCACTCGATCTTGTTCTCCACCGCCCACTTCGCATAGTCTTCAACGTTTGGCTTCCCGTCGCTGTAGTGCGTGTGCATGTGCATGATGCCGCGGAAGTCGCCAATCTCGACGAGCTTCGGCAGATTGCCCTCGGCGGCGGCCTCGATCTCTCCCCGATCCTCGCGCATCTCGGGAGCGATAAAGTCCAGTTTGAGGTGGCGGTAGATCTCCTCCTCGGACTTGGCAGGAAGCGGTGTCTCCTTCCCGTCGGGGAAGAGGCCGTACTCGTTCAGTTTGAGGTTCAGTTCCTTCGCTCGGGAACGGAGCCGCGTGTTGTGCTCCTTGCTGCCGGTGAAGTGGAGCAGCGTGTACGGAAACTCCTTCGGCGAGACGCAGCGGATGTCCGCCGAGATGTTGCCTTCGAGCGTAACCGAGGACTTCGTCTCGCCCTGCTGCTCGACGCTGACTACCGTGGGCAGCGTCGTGAAATACTCCATGACGCTCTCCGGGTTGTCAGTCGCCACTACGAAGTCGATGTCCTTCACCACTTCCTTGTGACGGCGAAGGCTTCCCGCGATCTCGACCTGTTCGACGTCTTTGTGATCGGCTAGCAGCGCAAGAACGGGCCGCGCCGCCTTCTGCGCTTGGCTGATACGAAACTTACCCGTGAAATTGCGGACTTGATCGATGCCCTTGAGGATCTTCTGGGCGGTCTTCTCGCCGAAGCCTTTCAAGCCCGCGACGCGGCCGTCTTCGCAGGCTTTCTTGAGCATCTCCAGCTCGATGATCCCCAGCTCCGCGACGATCACGCGGGCCTTCTTCGCCCCGAAGCCCGGAATCCGCGTCATCTCGACGACGCCCGGGGGAATGCGCTCGCGGAGCTCTTCCAGCTCGGTGATCTTCCCCGATTCGCTGAATTCCTGGATCTTCTTGGCAATGCCCTTTCCGACGCCGGAGATGTCGGTGAGCTTGCCCTCGGCAGCGAGGGCGTCGATGTCGCCGTCAAAGTCGCCCAGCGCGCGCGCAGCGCGGCTGTGGGCGCTCGACGCGAAGCTGTTCGCTCCGTCCAACTGAAGAAGGACGGTCATGTCTTCAAGCGCCTGAATGAGCTTCTTCTTGTCCATGTTGCAAAGCCTCGTCTTGGGTCGAATCGAAGCCTGATCGGCAGTGCGTTGCCGGGGAAAGGTTTTAGTTGGATCGCGCTCATGTTCCCGTTGAGCCTGCCCATCACGGGGTCGAAACTGGTTCCTTCAGAGTTGGAAGGGATAACACGCGAAATCGCCGAGACCGCAGATGACCGAGATTAGTGAACAGCTAAAAAACTTCGACAGCCTCTGGAACTACGAAGACCCCGCATCGACGGAGCTCAAGTTTCGCGAGCTCCTGGCTGAGGCCGAAGAGAGCGGCGACCCGACGATCCACGCCGAGCTCCTGACGCAGATCGCCCGCACTGAAGGTTTGCGGGGCCGTTTCGAACAAGCCCAGCGAACGCTCGAATCCGCGATTGCCCTCCTTGATAAGGCTGAGCCCTCTGCCCGTATCCGCTGGTTGCTCGAACGGGGGCGAGTCTACAACTCCTCCGGCCGGAAGGAGAAGTCGCGCCCTTTCTTCCTTGATGCCTTCGAGCTCGCCAAAAGCAATCACGAGGATTTCTACGCCATCGACGCGGCGCACATGATGGGCATCGTCGAGCCTCCCGATCAGCAGCTCGAATGGTCGCTGAAAGCGCTCAAGCTCGCCGAGCAAAGCGAGGTCGAGCGCGCGCGCAATTGGAAGGGTTCACTCTACAATAACATCGGGTGGAGTCATCATGAACTCGGAGAGTTCGAAGCCGCGCTCGACTACTTCCAAAAGGGCTTGGAGTTTCGACAGGAAAAAGAGCAAGCACGCGAGACAGAAATCGCCCGCTGGACTGTTGCCCGCTGCCTGCGTTCACTCGGGCGGACTAATGAATCCCTGAAGATGCAAGAACAGCTCCTTGCCGAAGTCGGACCCAAGGGTGATGGATACATTCACGAAGAGATTGGAGAGTGCCTTCTGGCTCTCGGCCGCGATGAGGAAGCACCGCCACACTTCGCGAGAGCATACGAGCTACTATCCAAAGATCAGTGGCTCGCCAGCAATGAATCAGAGCGACTCGCCCGTCTAAAGGAACTCGGCGATACGCCCGAGTGATCGGCCCGAGGATTGCCGTCTCGCCATGACTGACAAACCGCAATTCTCACTCAAGCCTGGCGCACTCTTTATCGCATTTATCGCACTCACGTTTCCACTCTGGTGTAATGCCTACCTGTCGCCCCCCGATTCGGCTTCGTATTTTTCAGTGCCGCGATCAGTTGCATTCGGGAAAGACCTCTCATTCAGCGATGAATACGAAACCATGGAATTCAAAACATGGTTTGTATATATCACCGAGAACGAGAGGCTGTCCATGGACTGGCCTATCGGCAGCGGCGTCGCTTGGCTTCCAGCCTACATTATTGGACACGGACTCGCGCTATTGCTCCCCGGTGATCAGTTTGTCGCCGATGGCATTTCACCTATCTACAAACTCATGGTATGCCTTTGGGTCCTTGCACTTGGTTGCGGATCGTTTCTCATTGGCCTTCGGATGGTTCAAGAACACGCCGGAGACCGCACCGCATTCGCGGCGCTCATTTGTGTATTACTTGGTACCCCTGTTGGATTCTATCTATATGCATATGCTTTAATGTCGCACATTACATCAATGGCAGTCGTCGGCGCGCTTGTGCATGGGTGGCATCGAAGTCGCTCCGATATTGAAGGAGCTACGCCGCGCAGCTTCAAGTGCTGGGCCGTACTCGGAGGGGTCGCCGGACTGGCGGTCATGGCCCGCCCACAGAATGCAGGGTTTCTGGCAATCTTCCTTTTCGAGCTCGTGGCACTTTGGAGGCACAAGAAACTGGATATTAGGGATTGGGCGAAGGGAACACTCATCGCCGCTTGTGCCGCGACTCTTGTGTTTTCGCCTCAAATCATTACATGGTCAGTTCTTTACGGGCACCCGTTTCAGTTACCTAAAGTCGAGGAAATGCACTGGTTCGCGCCGCGAATTGGCGAGACGCTCTTCTCCGACTACCACGGATTGTTAACTTGGTCGCCGGTGCTTTTACTATGTATTCCCGGCGCGATATGGTTGTGGAGGCGTGATGCGATACTTTCCGGCGCGTTGTGCGCTGTTGTGCTCGTTCAACTCTACTTGAACTCAGCCAATGAAATCTGGTGGGCGGGCGGGAGCTTTGGTAACCGTCGCTTCGTCAACTGTGGAGTGCCCTTCATCGTACTCATCGGTTCCGCGCTTGCGATGATGCGTTGGTGGTTAGCGGCCTTGCTTGCAACCCCGCTTACGCTTTGGAACCTGCTACTCATGGCGAAGGAGAGAGCCGGGGGATTGAGTCTCGATCACTAT
>JAUIJJ010000120.1 GCA_030431385.1 bacterium
AGGCTTTCTATGTGAGCTTCGCCGTGACATTCGTTGCGCTTGGCGGTGTATGGTTTATGAGCCAGACGAGCACGCTACTCAAGGCTACCTACGCGCCCAAATGGGAAACTCATGGTAAGTACTATCTCGACAAGGGATGCGCAGATTGCCATGAGCCTTTCAAGGCGGTGAGCGATGATTCCTGCTTTACCTGTCATGCGGATTACCGGTCGGGTTTTCCGATCAACGACGAAGTCATTTACGAAGCAGGCTGGGCAGGTGACGCGGAGACCGTGGCTCAGAAGCAGCGCGGTACGGCGCGCGTTAAGCACGCGCATCTGCTCTATCACGACATCCCGGATGTGCGCGCGATGACGTGCGCTTCCTGTCACCCGGAGCACATTCCCCCACCGCCGCCCGACGGGTGGGATTTCGTCCACCGCCACGGAGCGATGCTGCCAGAGACCGTGGACGTCAACAATTGCATTCAATGCCACTCGGCGGTTCAGGCGCCCCCGATCGAAGCGCACAACGAGTACCTCGCGGGAGGCGGCCGCGACTGCTCGGTCTGCCACCGGAGCAACGTCGCGTGGAAAGTCGAGGTGGCGTTCAAACCCGCCGGTGAGGTTCCGAATCGGCAATTCACACCGCCCGCTGCTCAGGACGATACGCCCGTGCCTATGAAGTCGTTGCGCGAAGGGCAGTTCTAAGTTTTCCACAGGCTGCTGGTGCAGCAAACACCGCTTGCAAGGCGGCCACGGATATGGGTATGCTGCGTGATTGTGTTGATCGCAAGACCACCCTGCTGATGGTTGCTGAACTTATGACCGCGAAGTCCAAGACAAAAGAAAAAGACGCCCACCACGGATACCTCCATTTCCGCAGGCCCGAGAACAATTGCCTCCTTTGTGGCGAGGCTATCCACGGCGACGGGCACCACCCCTCGGTCATCAAGTATTCCGCCACGGAAGATGTCATCCGGAACGACTTCTGCCCCAAGTGCTGGGAGCAGATGGAGGATCGTCAGTACTTCTCGTTTTGGGTCACAAAACGTATTGAAGCCCCCACCGCCGAAGAGCGCCGACTGCTGCGCTCGGAGCGCAACGAGGCTCTCTGGCGGCTGTTTTCAGCCCTCTACGACAGCGACCGCACGCAGGAGGTCGGTCCCCAGCTCTTCCTCCTCGCCCACCTCCTCATGCGATTCAAGGTCCTGATCTTCAAGGGTCAGGGCGAAGACGGCCGGCTGGAGTTCGAGCATACGAAACTGGAACTGAGCTTCAAGGTCGAAGACTACCCCCTCGATGCCGTGGATTTCGTGAAGGTGAAGGACGAGGTGGAGCAGAAAGCGATCGACTTCGCACCAAGCAACCAAAGCGTGGCTCAGGAAGTCGATTCCGACGAAGAAGACGCCGATCACCAGGAGACGGCTTAAGCGTCGGTTGCGGCTCGAGCCATGGGATACGGAATCGGTATCAGGTTTATCGTCGCTCCAGTCGACGACCACAGCGTGCGGCATTTGCTGAGTGTGTTGCTTCCGCTCTACGAGCCCGACCCATTCGGCTCAATCGTGAATTCAATTTGTTATTTGAATGACGCCACCGGCGAGATTCTTCGGCCCTTTGGAGCGGTGAGCGTTGCTTTGGCCTCTTGGGATCGGGTGGAGCCGGGCAACGTCCTCGCGCAGTACGACCTGCAACCTCCGGGGGTGGACGATAACCCAGACTTTACCGGCCCGAGAATCACCTACGTTGCCCCGCTGGCGCTCGTGGCGGTCGATGCCCGAATCACCGGGCCGGAATTGGAAGCCACTGAAGAAGGGCGCTGGTTTGTTCTCTACGATCCTGGACAACTGCCCACCGTCGAGCACGTGAATTGCTGGCTAAGGTCGGCGGAGATGCTTACGCGCCTATTGATCCCGGAAAGTTTCCACGAAGGCGTCGAATGCGAGTTGATCAACACGGAGCCGATCTCAATGAAGGATGAGGGGGTCACGACGGACGGGCGGCTGATCAGCCTGACGCGTGGTTACGCCCCAGAAGACACCGACGGTGCAGTGCTCACGATGAAGCAATTTAACGAACGAATCGAGGAATTGCGGAGGCTTTTCGGGGATGCGAATGAGGGGAGTCCCTGATTCCCGTTTCTCGGGAGTCACAATGAGCTTGCACGGCGCGGACTTATCGCTAGAATCGGAAGCGCTGTGTATTGGCGTCAGACCTCTTCCGAAGTGAGACAATTGTTTCGGCAGAAAAAAGGCGGAATTCCCTTCCAATCGCGGTGTTTGCTCTTGAACCCTCTGCAACTTTCTGGTTTATGTGAAGGGCTGGGGTGTACGGGGAGCGGCTGAAAGCACTCTGCAACTTCACTGCCCTCCCATCGAAAAGGGCACCATCAGTCGAAAGAAAGCGCAATGAGGCGTCGTTTAAAGTTATGATGGGATACAATCCTGACAATCCGATGATCGTTCAGGGGGACATGTCGGTCCTCCTTGAGACGAACAGCGATCTCTATATCGAGGTCCGGGATACTCTGGCGCGGTTCGCCGAACTGGAGAAGAGCCCGGACTATATACACACCTATCGGATTACGCCGCTGAGCCTCTGGAACGCCGCCGCCAGCGGCATGACCGCCGAGGAGATTTCCGAGGCGCTGGAAAAGTACGCCAAGTACCCGGTGCCGGAGAACGTCTTTATCCGCGTGCGAGAGCAGGCGAGTCGCTACGGCAAGATCAAGCTGGTGCGCGAAGGCGAGCGGCTGGTGCTCGTTTGCCCGGACAAGGTCACCGCGACGCAAATCGCCCGATTCAAGGGCGTGAAGCCCTATCTGATGGAGGCCCTCGAGGACTTCCGCTACCTCGTCGAGGATAAGAACCGCGGGTTGCTCAAGCAGGCACTGATCAAGGTCGAGTTTCCCGTCGAGGACCTCGCCGGGTACGTCGACGGGGCAGACCTCGATGTCGATCTGCGCGAAACCTGTTTGAGCGGGCGCGACTTTTCGCTGCGCCACTATCAGGAAGACGCGGCGGATATTTTCTACGCATCAGGCGGTGTGAAGGGCGGCAGCGGCGTGATGGTTCTGCCCTGCGGCGCCGGTAAGACCGTTATCGGCATCGCGAGCATGTCGCGCGTGAAGCAGAAGACGCTGATCCTGACTACCAACATCACCGCGCTGCGCCAGTGGAAGGCGGAGATTCTGGATAAGACCACCCTGAAGGACGAGGACGTGGGCGAGTATTCCGGCGAGGTGAAGGAGATCAAGCCAGTCACGGTCACGACCTATCAGCTCCTGACGTTCCGGAAGAAGAAGACCGAAGAGTTTGCGCACATGGAAATTTTCAACGCCGAGGATTGGGGGCTGATCGTTTACGACGAGGTCCACATGCTCCCGGCTCCGGTTTTCCGTGAAGTTGCCAATATCCAAGCACGCAGGCGATTGGGTCTTACCGCGACACTTGTGCGCGAAGATGGCATGGAAGACGACGTATTTTCCCTGATCGGCCCGAAGAAGTTCGACGTCCCTTGGCGTACTCTGGAGAGCGAGGGCTGGATCGCAACGGCGGCCTGTATCGAGGTTCGCGTTCCGCTTCCGAGCGGCCTGCGCATGGACCACGCGGTCGCCGACCAGCGCGAGCAATACCGCATGGCGTCTGAGAACCCGGTGAAACTGGCCGTCTGCGGGCGGCTGATCAAGGAACACTCCAACGACAACATCTTGATCATCGGGCAGTACCTCGACCAACTCCAGATGCTGTCAGAGGAGTTCAACGCTCCAATAATTACGGGCAAAACTCCCAACAAAGAGCGGCAAGAAATCTACGACGCGTTTAAGAAAAAGAAGTACAAGGTCATCATCGTCTCAAAGGTCGCGAATTTTGCTATCGATTTACCTGATGCGAACGTTGCGATACAGGTAAGCGGTACGTTTGGCTCGCGGCAGGAAGAGGCCCAGCGTCTCGGGAGGGTTCTGCGCCCGAAGGGCGAGGGCATCGAAAACGTCGCGCATTTCTACTCGTTGACCACGAAAGACACCAGCGAGCAGGAGTTCGCCAACAAGCGCCAGCGGTTCCTCACCGAGCAGGGGTACGCTTACCACATCGAGTTTGAGGACGTGAGCGACGAAGTGCAGAAGATCGCCGAAGATCGCTACCGCAAGCTATTGGAAGTGCGCGCCGCCCGCGCGGCCGCAATCACAGAAGAGAAGGAAGAGAGCGAAGAGGAAGCTGCCTCGCCCCGCAGTTGATCAAAATCGTGGCTATTGATCGAAACCAACGGGATGCGCCCTGCCGAGGGCCGCGCGAATGCGATAGAAACCGATGAAGCTGAAGAGCATCTTAAAGACATTGTCCGTCGATCACCTCGAGAAGATCCAGGAGCACTGGGACATCTCGCCGGCCGACCTTTCCAAAGCCAAGAGCGATGGAAAGAAGCAGGACATCCTCATCTCAAACCTCTACCAGCGGCTCCAGAACCGCTCTCTGTGGGAGAAGGTCTGGCAGCAGCTCACCAAGGAAGAGATGAACCTCGTTAACTTCTTGGCGATCCACGGCGGTGACCTCGAAAAGTCCGAGGTCGTCCAGCGCTTCATGCACGGCGACGAAAAGGCGCTCGACGCGATGGTGCTTTCCCTCGCCGAGCGGGGAATCGTGTTCTATGACGAAGTGCCGGACCTCCGCGAGCCACTGACGCTCGCTGGTATTCCGGAACCGTTCCTCCGCTACATCGAGTTGCCTTCGTTCTGGGAAGGGTACCTCGGCCACTTTCTCAAGGAACACTCCAACAACGAGCTTAAGCACATCGCGACTCAGGGGCTGCGGCTCCAGCCGGAAAGCAACACGAAGAACTATTTGATCTGGCTGATTCGCGGGCACCTGCTCGATCCGAAGTTTCTACGCAAATACATTGAGCGTTTCAACTCGGGACAGCGGCAGGTCTTCGACCTGCTCGCCGAGCGCAAGGGCGTGTGCGTCTACCGCGACCTGCTGGAACTGAACGTCCAGCGGCGCTACGATCACTCGCGCGGCGACGCTATTCAGTGGCTTCTCAACACGAGCGGGCTGCTGTTCACTGCCGTCCCCGGCGGTAACAAGTACAACAACATGCTGATGGTCCCTCGGGACATCCTTTACATCATCAGCAACAGTTTCAAAAACGACAATCGCACCTTCGACGAACTGGATTCTGTCTCCGTGGTGGAGAAGGAAAAGACGCCGTCGATCATCCTGCACAACTCCAACACGATATTGCGCGATTTGGTGGCGTTCTGCAATTTCATCGACCGCTATCCGGTCAAGGTGCTGGCGACGGGTGGGATCGGCAAGAACGATCTGAAGCGTGTGCTGCCGTACCTGAGCCGCTTCAAGACGCTCAAGTACGCTGAATTCCTGTCGCTGTTTGCAATTCAGAAAAAGTTTCTGGTTTCGACCGGTGAGTCCTATCGCGTTTCCAATTCCTTTCTCCAGTGGCTCGAGAATTCGCAGAGCGCCTATTCGGACCTCGTTTCCTGGTGGGTGACGACGACCGATTGGAATGAGGAATTCATCGAGGGGAACACGGTTCACGTCGAGCCACCGCCCACTGGGCTGACCTCAATCGTGGCCTTCCGTCGGACGATCCTCGACGCGATTAACGAGATGCCTCAGGACCGTTGGGTGGTTTTCCCTGGGTTCCTGAAGGAGTCACTCCCCTACGTCGAACAGAAGATTCCCGGCCGCGGCTCCCCGCTCGCCTACGACAAGCATACGCGCAGCAATGAGCTCGTGATCGAGTCCATCGTCGCCGAGTGCATGCACTGGCTCGGGCTGGTTTCTATTGGGCTTCAGAGCGACAAGGACGCCGAGCATCTCGGGATGCGCACCGGCGACGGCAAGACCATGAAGGCGCGCGGCGGCAGTCGCGGCAGGCCTCGCAAACAGCACGAGGTCGAGTTTACCTTCCGATTCACTGACCTCGGCAGATTCGTCTTCACGCACCACCCGGAAGAGTGGGGCGACATGTTCAAGAAGGATGACGAGAACATCGTCATGCCGCTGAAGTACGATGTGGATCACTTCATCGTTCAGCCGACTCACGAGATCATCGTGCCGCCAGACTTGAAGCTGAGAACCTTTTACCACCTCAACGAAATCGCTGCGATCAAGAGCATCGACGTTATGTCGATCATGTCGCTCACGAAGGACTCGGCGCGCGACGGGCTGGATCGCGGCCTGCGCGGCGAGGAGATCCTCGACTTCCTCTCACGCAATTCGCGCACACCGCTCCCCGACAGCCTGAAGCATCTCGTCAAGGAAGTCAGCGAGAAGCACGGCGAAGTGAACATGGGCTACGCCGGCGGCTACATCGTGATCGACGACCACCCGCTTCTCGAGCAGATCAAGGCCCACCGCCGCATCGGGCCGTCGGTTAAAGACGTCATCGACAACCGCATCGTGATGCTCAACCCGGACGTGGACGTGAAGAAGCTCGCGCGTGAACTGCAAAAGCTCGGTTTCATGCCACGGCTCGGCAGCGAGCACGTTCACGTCAAGGACGACGAGAACTATCATCTCTCGGTTTCGCGAGAGGACATGTACACGCTCATCGCGGCGGTGAAGTACACGATGGGTGCGCGCGATGGTCGCGGAAAGGGGCTGGCCGAAGACCGGCTCATGCCTCTGCTCGAACGCCTCAAACCCGACCCGCGAACTGCCAGCGCCCTCGAAGACCTCGCCGAGCCGCTCGTTCGTACATGGACGAAGGCGACTGAGAATTCGGTCGAGCGCCGCATCGAGGAAGCGACCAGCCAGTACAAATCGCAGCTCTCGCGAATCGTATCCACTACTGTGCCGCGCGGCCTCTCGCGCCACAGCTTTGATGGTCCCAACCCGGCAGTTGAAGAAGAGGATATCGAGCGGATGCTCGACTTCGCGGTGGAAAACGAGTTTGAAGTAGAGATCGAATACATCAAGAGCAACCGCGAACAAGTGAAAGAAGTCGTCGCCCCGGAAAGCGTCGAACGCGACCGCTTGCTAGGCCGCTGCCGCTCCCGCGACAACGCCTTCGCTGTCTACAAGATTGAACGTATCACACAAGCGCGCCTGTTGTAGTACCTACTACATCGAACTTCACGCCGATGTACGATTGCTATCCGCTATCTGATCTGGTGGTAGATACACACGCAGCCCCTTGGATTACCAAGGGGCTGCGTGCGTTTGATGTGGTGTCTGTCTCTACTCGTACGCCTGCCACTCCTTGGCCCCTACCATGGCATTAAAGTAGACAGTGATCTCTGCGGTTGGTGCCTTGGTTTCGACGTTGGAAGCGTTATCCGTTGCGATTGTATAGAAGTCATAAATGCCGTCGCCGCCGGTTGTAGACGAGTCGAAGGTGATTGGAGAGTTCGTAAACGGGCCGCCAGGATATTCGGTGAACCCTCCGCCATTGAATTGATAGAAGAGCCGCACATTGGCGAGTCCTGTGCCGCCTGCAGTGTCGCTCGCAGTATATGAAACGGCGATGTTCGGATCGATTTGTGTTAACTCGCCATTCGGGGCTGTCGCCATGCTTGTGGGTTCGAGCGTATCAACGCCTCTTCCGCTCAAGGCGATTGTGATACTCGGGCTGGTCGGGTCGTTGGACTCGAACGTCACTTCGCCTGTGAAAAGACCGAGCATGTTGGGAGTGAACGATATATCAAACGACTCCGTGGAAATTCTCTCCACCGGCGATGGTGGAATCGACTCCAGTGCAAACATTCCGGAGCCATCGTCTGTGAGCGTCGTCGTCGTGTAAAGATCTCCATCCCAACTGTTTTCTACGGTGATCGAGTCGATTGTGGGTGTCGGGCCGACTTCGATGTCTCCAAAGTCAAGCATCGTGGGCGACAGGTTTAATTTCGGCTCGGTTAATCCAAGATTCAGGAATATGCTGACGTCTAAGGAGAGCACGTTTCCTACGACCAGATCCATCATTGCATCCCCGTTAAAGTCGCTACTCATCACCACCTGGGGAGTATCTGAGGTGAAGTACCGAAGACCCTCGGAAAAGGTTCCATCTCCGGCTCTATTTCCATCGTCATTGAGCAGCAGTACCGCAACTTCGTGAGTGTAGTACAAAGTGACTGCGATGTCCGAGAGGGAATCTCCATTAAAGTCACCCACTGTTATACCAGATGGACTGTCTCCGGCATCGAAGTGAACAGCGGATGCGAATGTCCCATCGCCGGTTCCTCCGCTGCCGTTTCCAACCATCAAAGAGACGTCGTCCGTATCCGGATTTGTCGAAACGATGTCCACAATCGTGTCCCCGTTGAAATCGCCGAGAGCGATGTTTTCTGGCTGCCTCCCGACGGGATACTCGACATGAGGAGCAAAGGTTCCATCGCCGACACCACCGCTGCCGTTGCCTATGAGGATCGAAACGGAACCGGCTACCAGATTTGAAACAGCAATGTCGGTGATTCCATCTTCATTGAAGTCTCCAAGCTCATGGGAACGGCTCGGTCCTCCGACAAGATAAGGAACTCCAGCGGCGAAGGTACCGTCCCACTCGCCTGCGCTTTCGTTCCCCAGCATGACGTAAAGATAACCATCGAACGTTTCATATCCTGAGATCGCGATATCCTGGATATTGTCTCCATTGAAATCGGCTGCGGTGATGTCCCCCTGCGACGTGTCGAGGTCGTGCTCGACGTAACCGGCAAACGTGCCGTCGCCTTCTCCATCCATTCCGTTTCCGAGAAGTGTGTAGAACTTGTCAACGTTCCCTGATATGGCAAAGTCCGTGATGCCATCATCGTTGAAATCGCCAGTGGTCAACTGGCGTATGTTTGTGGGGATTGGATATGATACTGGGCCGGAAAAACTTCCGTCTCCGACGCTATCTGCGCCATTTCCCAAGTAAACAGTTAAGAAAGGAGCGAAGTAACTTGAGACTACGAAGTCAATGATCCCATCGGAGTTAAAATCGCCGGAGACGATTTCCCTGTGCGAGTCTCCTGAGGGATAGTGTGTTGCTTTGAGAACTCCCCCGTCACCCAATCCACCATCACCGCTACCAAGAAAAAATGTGAGGCTATCCCCGCCCCAATTGGTAGTGGCGACGTCCATCATTCCGTCGCGGTTGAAGTCGCCTGCGTCGATATCCAGCGGCGACCAAGCTCCTGAATAGTGAACGGCCGGTGAGAACATTCCATCGCCGACGCCTCCGGTGCTTGTCCCGATTAGAATCGAGACATCGTGCGAATAGTAATTTGCGACTGCCAAATCGGATACGCCATCCTCGTTGAGATCTAGTATCTCGACTTTGTATGGATTGTCGCCCACGGGATAGTCTGCATTCGGTGTGAACGTCCCATCTCCCAAACCACCGGACCCATTTCCAAACAGCACGGAAATCTCATCAGAATCCGAGTTGGCGACAACCAAGTCCGTAACGTCGTCGGAATTGAAATCCCCTGTCGTGAC
>JAUIJJ010000121.1 GCA_030431385.1 bacterium
ACTGGCACCTCTACTTCTTCGCTCCCACTTAACACTCGTGCGCTCTTCGCACTGAGTTCCAAGAGAGCCTTCAGTGCCGCACCAGCACTATCCTTGGCACGTGATTCCATCCATTTTCCTGCGGAAATCAATGTGACGATGAGTGCAGCACTTTCGAAGTAGACCATGCCATCACCTATTGGGACGTTCGACCAAGAGCCGAACAAGACGACACTTGAGTATGTGTACGCGGTTCCAGATCCCAGCGCGATGAGTGTATCCATATTGGTAGTCCCGTGTTTCAGAGACTTCCAGGCACTTCTGAAGAAGGGTGTCCCCACGATCACCATGACAACCGTTGTCAGGAGAAATGAAACAAGTCGATGGCCGGGGAACTCTGTGACCCCGTGATATAGGTGCCCACCCATTTCGATAATCACGACGGGCAACGATAGCAACGCACCGACAAACATACGACGAAACCAATGCGAGCTCTCTCGCTTCTGCTTCGATTCTCGTTCTTTGGCTTCGACCCTTCGATTTGCACGGTTAACGGCCCGAGCCTCGTATCCGGATTTGGAGACCGCCTTCTCCAATGCGCGTGAGGCCGACTCGGCATCCTCGAGATCGTTAAGTGTGACCGAGGCCCGATGAGTTGCGTAGTTTATTCGGACATCTTCGACTGCTCCCACGGATCGAATGGCTTTCTCGACTTTCGAAACACAGGATGCACATGTCATCCCTTCGATTTCGAATGAGAGATCGCTTCTGATCGGCGTCGTGTCTTCCGTAATGATCGATTCAGACGTAGGGGTGGCACAATCTACCTCTGCTTTGCCCCCCTTCGGCCAGGCTGTGAAGCTTGATCCACTTAGCCCATTGATGAGGTCATCTGCCGTGGTCCCGCGTGACACTTCGGCTGTCGCGAGTTTCTCGTCGAGCGAGACTTCGACCGAATTCACACCTTCAACGCTCTCCAATAGCCTCGCAACAGCACCGACACATCCCATGCAAGTCATGCCTTCGATCTGTATCTCAACTGTTTGAACGTCGACCATCGTGGTCCTTTCAAACGGATTTCTACTCGCACAAGGTTGGAACCAGTTTTAGGCCAATCGTGGCGAGAATCGCATTGCTTGCAAGCCGAACTTCGGGTTGGGTGAATCAAGATCAAGAAGGAGATCAACGATCATGCCAGTCAAGATCGAAAAGCCTCGTCGCATCGAAGCTGCAGCCACAAAGCCTAAGATCATCGACGAATTTATCGGCAACGTAAACACGAAAACTTCAGGTCATAGCATCGCTCACATGCGTTCGCCTTCGGGATGGCTCGAACCCGGCCAGACTCCTGAGTTTGATGAGTACACAATCGTTCTAAGAGGTGCGCTACATATCGAGTACGCAGGCGGAGAAATGGACATCCGACCGGGTGAAGCCGTCCATACAAAGAAGGGTGAATGGGTGCGTTATAGCACACCCGGAGCGGATGGGGCGGAGTACATCGCCATTTGCATCCCTGCGTTTACTCCGGGGACCGTTCATCGCGATGAAGACTAGGGGGATAAACGAGGCGGGCGGCGCCCGTTGAGTATTGAGTCTTCGATAGAAAGTCAAGTGCGGCGTTCGTGGGTGCCTCACTGGAGCGCTGTACTTGTGGCGCTCATCCTTACACTACTGTATACCGTAGTTCTGGAATTGCCGAGATGGAATCCACCACCGGGAATGGAGGATGGCTATTTCACGGGCGCTCTCTCCTACGACACACCGACATACTACGCCAACGCACGTGAGATTTTCGATGGCGATGGATGGTTTCTTTACGCGAACCCCTACGATCTATCCGAAGATCCCCACGCGATCTATTTCCACACCTTTACCTTAATCAAAGGGTACACGTGGCGAGTCCTTGGGATCGGAATCGAGAACCAAGAATGGATCTGGCGCTGTCTATTAGGATTCGTTTTCTTGCTTCTATTAGACGGTGTTTGCGGTATAGTCTTGAATTTGCCAAAGGGAAGTCAATTCCGCGTCTTCGCACATGTCTTGGTGTGTACTGGCGGAGGGGTTGTGGCGCTGTGGACAGTGGCGCAGGCATGGTGGACATGGGCGACGTTACCGGTGGAGCAAGCAGCGACGACATCATTCATGGACATATGGATGATCCTCTCGACTCAGCTTGAAGATGGGGCACAGTTCGGTAAGTGGCTGATGAGCCCTGCCCGTGTGTTTCTATTCACCAACGAGTTGTTTTACCACTGTTTGTTCGCTTCTTTCGTCATCGCTCACCTGACTACTAGACATCTGTTGGCATCGGCGATGTTCGCGCTCTCTTGGATGAGTCATCCGTTTACGGCAGCAGAATTGACAGCGATTGTCTTTCCCGCGCTCGCGGTTGAGATCTATTGTAGACCGGAGGATAGAAGGACTTTACTCAAGTACCTGTCAGGATTGATTGCCATCACGGTTCTAGGACTAGCATACTATCAACTATATCTCCCTTCGTTCGAGACGCACCGTGAAGTTGTTTCAAATTTTTCACTCCCAGTCAGTGTAGCAATCTCCACGACGGCAGTCTATAACCTGTGGTTCATCTACGGATTAGTTCTCATCGGGGCGGTAGCGTGGCTTGTGTCAGGACCCGGGCGTCAGTCGTTGAAGGCGAACTCCATCGTACGTTTTCTCTTGATCCAGTCAGCTGTCGTAGCAGTCCTGATACAGCACGACAAAATTCCCTTCGTGAGTGTGCCGTTACAGCCCCTGCATTTTGGCAGGGGGTACCTGTGGCTCTCACTTGCACTCCTCTCATTACTTGGGATTCAGGCGTTGTACGACAAGTACTTGACGGAGATTAGTGTATACAAAACGTGGGGAGTGCTCGTCGGGATCATTCTCATTTTGGCTCTGGATACCATGCATTTCTACGCCGCGCATCCACGCATAGGCCCTCGTCGGTTCGAGGGAGTACCTTGGATCAGTAGAGACACTTGGGCAGTTTTCGAGAAATTGAGTGATCTCGAGCCAGGCATAGTTTTCACGATTGAGGAGTCGCCTATGTCCGGTGTGGGCTACCTGATACCGACTTGGACCCATCATCGAACGTATCTTGCACATGGATGTAATACCCCCTTTTTGATGGATCGACTAGTCGGCTACGGCCAGCAGTTGGAGCAGGCATCCACCTTTCCTGATCAATTTGATGCAGTTGTCATGAACAAGTTGTTCGTGCCTCATTGGGAATCCCTTTACACCGGCAGCCTGCGGTACTATGAAAATGATGAGTGGATCGTCTTGACGAAGTATGCAGATGTCATCGATTCACCGTGAAGAACTTGCTAGGAAACAGGAACAGTGCGATGACTAACATAATCATACCTCCCGCTTGGAAGATCTCAGATCGTGCAACAACTCCGGAGAATGTATACTATAATCGGCGCGCTTTCCTGCGTACGATGGGGATAGCCGCGCTGGGTTCATACGCCCTTTTGAACGGATGCTCCGGCGATACCGTACACGATGATTCTATGTCCAAACACTTCATCCCGATCAACACCGAGCCATTGAGTTCAGATCCGTTTGAGTCTCTACTGGCAGAGCTTCCAGTTCCGGTGACCAAGGACCCTACGTACTCGGTTTCCGATCGGCCACTTACGCCATATGTGAACTCTTCGAGACATAACAACTACTACGAATTTACCACCAACAAGGGGAGAGTTCATGTACTAGCACAGGGGTTCAAGACTTCACCATGGAATGTTGAAGTCGCTGGCCTCGCGGAGCGAACGGGATCATTTGGCCTCGAGGATGTCATGAGGATCGCCCCGATGGAGGAGCGTGTGTATCGGTTTAGGTGCGTAGAAGCCTGGGCGATGACGGTACCATGGGTCGGATTTCCGCTTTCTGAATTTATCAAGTGGTGCCAGCCGACGGAGAAAGCCAATTACGTGCGGTTCGTAAGCGTCCATCGACCAGAAGAAATGGTCGGCCAGCAGGAACAGGATTGGTACAGCTGGCCCTATTATGAAGGGCTGCGGATGGACGAAGCGATGAATGAAATGGCACTTCTAACGTTCGGCCTGTACGGCAAGGTCCTACCGAATCAGAACGGTGCACCTATCCGCATCATAACCCCATGGAAGTATGGTTACAAGTCAGCAAAGGCTATCGTCAAAGTAGAGTTCTTGGAAGATAAACCGTCGACGTTCTGGAATGATTCGGTACCGGATGAGTATGGTTTTTGGTCGAACGTAGATCCGGAAGTGTCTCATCCCAGATGGAGTCAAGCAACGGAACGATTGATCAGTACTGGCGAGCGTGTTCCCACTCTGAAGTATAATGGCTATGGAGATCAAGTGGCTCACATGTACACGGATGGACAGGAATATTTCTAACGCGTGCTATCTTCCGATCTTTAGAACCGGGCGATGATTTATGGCACCGTTTGTTTCGGTTTTGCTACCCGTCCGCAATGCTCAGACAACACTGCCGCGCGCGATTGAGAGCATACTCTCTCAATCTATGACAAACTTCGAGTTGTTAATGGCTAACGACAATTCGGAGGACGACTCCAGAGTGGTCATGCATCAGTTCGCGGCGGTTGATGATCGTGTGCGATGTTTTGATCTAACAGGAGCCAGAGGAGTCGTCGCCGCATCGTCGCTCTTGGCGCGTCACTCCACCGGCGAGTTTATAGCCCGGATGGACGCCGATGACGTCTCACTACCCAAGAGGCTCGACTCGCAGATTGAGTATCTCAAGAAACACAGTCATTTGTCTGCTTGCGGTTGCTTGGTCGAAATCGTCGATGGGGGAGAAGGCTTTGACCGCTACGCCGACTGGTTAAACAGCGTCGTCTCGCCGGAGGCGATTTTGGCAGAGAGGTTTATCGAGTCTCCTGTAGTAAATCCTACTTTACTCATCAGAAGGGACGATTTCGAGAGTTTGGGCGGGTGGAAGGAAACGTCGTGGGCGGAAGACTACGACTTGATTCTCCGCGCACTTGAAACCGGTTACCTGATCGGGAAAGTCCCGGAGGCCCTGTTTGAGTGGCATGATTCTCCTGGCCGCTTGACGCGTTCTGATGATCGCTATTCCGAAGAGAGTTTCCTGCGTTGCAAGGCTCACTACCTCTCTCATGTCGAAGGCGTTCTCGCTCGTGGAGTCTGCATCTCCGGCGCAGGTCCGATCGGTAAGAAGATCGCTCGGTACCTGATCGATGAAGGTATCTTCGTCCACGCTTTTCTGGATGTGAACAAGCGAAGAGTCGGTGATGTGATTGGAGGAATTCCTGTCCTCCCCGCTGAGCCTGTACGTTCTCCCGAATTGGATTCGCCAATTCAGTTGATAGCACTGGGGCGACCCGTACACAGGGCTCTTGCGCGTAAGTTGTTCGACAATGCCGGCTGGGTAGAAGGCGTGAATTACTACTGCGTAGCTTAATTGTAGCCTTCAAAATCGGTTTTGTGCTGATACCCCTTCTCGAGGGTGTGATCAAGTGACGTAATCGCCAGCTTACCCCAACCGGCCCAAATGTCATCTTCGGGAAGGTAATCTGACTCTCTGCCGTAGATAACATTTTCCAATGTAAACTCGGCCTTCCCTTGTTTGATGCTAGTGAGCGGGAGCTTGAACCAATGCCAGCGTCGGCTGTCGGGGTCGAGTGCTTGGATGAGTATCTTTTGAAACACTCGGTATGTTCGCTCGGATTGAGTGACTTTCACACTGAACGACACGGGCAATCTCGCTCGCTCTCCGGGGAGCCGGGGTTCGATGAGTATTCCAAATTCCAAGACGGGTCGGCTCGGGATGTTGACTTTCCAAGTGATTTCGGAAGGCAGGTGGAGCGCGATGACTTCTTGCGTACCGGAGGGGGAGACGAAGCTTGCGATCCGAGCGGCCGATTCGAATGGCGAACGAATGACAGCTTTGGGGAACTCCCGTTGTGCATCGAAGGTTACTCCGGCTGCTGGCTTCTTCTTGAGCGCGCGGCGGACCGAATGAGCCGTCTGGACATCGCCGAGAGCGACCACGACATCACGTCGCATTTCGGGTATGTCTCTTATCCGCGCGCCGCGATCCATCGTCGAGCCGGTGAGCGATCGTTCTAGCTCCGTCCAATGTGAGCTTTCAGGCCACGGGTTGTAAATCTCCGCATCGACGTGATCCGCAGGGTACGACTTTGCCATTTCAACTGTCTCCGCGATCGTGCGGGATGTTTCATGAGGGAGTCCGAGAAGTAAGCGAAGACGCGTTTCGATCTCCATCCGACTGCACCGATCGAGCACTTCACGAACCTGTTGATTGGTTTGATTGATGTCCGATAACCGGGCACGGAGAACGTCGTTCCCACTTTCCAGACAGAGCTCCACGCTCTTCAGACCTGCTTCTCGCAGAGGTGTTAATCGCTCGCGAGTCAGGTGCTCCGCAGCGGTTCTGATATGGAACGGCCTGCGGACCTGTCGCGCCCACTCTTTTGCAAACTCCTCCGTCCATTGCTGATCGAAGGGAAAGATGTCATCGACAAAGTGAAACTCGCGAGCACCGAACAATGAGTTGAGTTGCTGTGCTTCCTCGACCACCAACTTGGCTGGGCGAACCCAGTACCACGACTCGGAGATCTGCAAATTTCTGAGCAGAGGCTCGGGGGTAAACAGAGTTTGAAACGGGGTACCGCGACTCGCGGTTATTGCGGCACATCCTCCGGACATCCGGAGAAGCTCGCGAGCGCGAAAGTCCTCTGAATCCGGAATCGGCCAATCTGCCAAATCAGGCGCGTACTTTCTCCTGGCGGTCAACTCCCACCCTTGGCGGCCCTTCCACCAAACGCCGTTGATGTCCGAACCGCTCCCGTCCGCCAATATCGCACTGCAGAGTTCCGCGAGCGCTTCAATCCATTCGCCGAGCACAACCGAACTGACGGCCTGGTGCGCAGTAAACTCGTGGCTGCACAGTGTGCCATAAGCGCCGCCGACAACGATGTTGGTCTTGGGGGTTGTGGACTTTAGATGATTGAGGAGCGCGTGTGTTCCCGGCAGTTGTTCGATACCGCAATGGATGAATACAACGGCCGGCTGGCTATGACGCAAGGTGGAGGCGAGGTGCTCGCACTGGCGGTTGTTTCGCACCATGTACCCACGCGCGTTCAACCCCTTCCCACGCAGAAACGCCAACCCCTGCGCGGCCTCCACCCACTCGCGCAGGTCCAGATCGCGCTGCTCCTGAACCAATACCAAGGCGACGTCTGCCATCGACTGTTCTCCGAGTTACATTGGCACTATTGGGCGGGTCTGTTGTTCAGGAAGCAACAAGGAAGCGGCACACAGCGTTCGTCAGCTCAGGGAAGCGGGGGAGAGAACTTACACTCCGGCATCGCGCATCAGATGTTTGATCAACAGAATCTGGCCGAAGTGCCCACATAGGTGCTCGAGAATGTGATAGATGGTCCATGATCTGGAGATCGAGCGATCTCGGATTTGATAGGAGAGTTCGAGTTCATTGTCTCTCCATCCGGAGAGAACATTCAACGTCGCCACTCTGGCGCGATCAATCATCGTGAGGTACTCGGGGAGAGCTCTCCCACGAAGCGCCGGCGGGTGAAGACCGTCAGCCGAAAGGGGAATGCCATCGTCCTCCATGCGGATTCCCATGATCTCCCGAACGTGTTCCTCGGCCTCTTCCCGTGAGGTGATGATCGTTGTTGAAACGATCATCCAGTACGCTTCTGCGGTCGCGATGTGTGCGAGAAGCATCCCGATGGTATTCATTCCAGCTCGTGGTTGAAACTCGAGTTGGTCGACGGAGAGCCCAGAAACAGCCTCCCGCAGCAACTCGGTCTGATCTTCGAGTTGTGCGGCAAACAGCCCCAGCACCCTTTGATCTTTGGGATCAAAGCGACCGGGTGCAGTGAGTTCGAGTTGATGGCTCATTGGAGGGCCAGCCGCGAAGGCTAGAAGACGCCCGTAATCGCTGACTGGGGTTGCTCGTTCTGATTCTTTTCCATCTGCGACCAAACGGTGAAGAGCATGTAACCATTCGCGCAGGCGAGGATCAGCATCACGATCACAATCACGAAGACCCAGTTAAGCGAGCTGCGCTTAATCTTCCGCGCCTCGGAATCGATGAGCGGGCGGATGCGCATTTGAAGCTCGTTTGCAACCGATCCCCGGGCTTCCTGCTGCACGAGTTGGGGAACGCGCGTTTCGCATGCGGTCGCGACCACACGCTCCGCAATCTCGGGGAGCTTTTCTTTGGCAACGAGGGGAACAGTTTTCTTGGCTTCGGCCTGCAGGACATTTACCAGCGCCTCGCTAAACTCGCTCATCTTGTCGAGAGTAGCCTTGTCGACGCGGGTTTGCACTTCGCGGGGGAGAGTCGTTTCCAGTGATTCCTTGAGGCGCTCGCGCACCAGCGACGGAAGCATCGAATCAGCAGCACGCTTCACTGTCTTTTCAGTCGTCTCGACGAGGATGGCTTCCATTGCCTCGGTCACCTTGCGCTCGGCGAGTTTTTCGACCATCGAGCGGGCGACTTCCTGTACCGTCATCCGGACAAGTTCCTGCTCTTTTTCCGCCGTCAACGCAGTTACACGCGCGTCGACTTCGCGGCGGGCTCGCTGGTCGATGATCGAAACAATCGATTGAATCGCGCGTTCGACGATGATCTGAATCTTGCGCTCAACTGCCTGCTGGATCTTCGTCTCGGCGAGACCCTGCATGTGGCGGTCGGCCTGCTCTTCGAGGTACTGTTCGGAGAGAGACTTGAGTCGCTTCTCCTCGATGATCTCGCGGACTTTGACAACACGCTCAGCGGGGGCGAACGGCTTGGCGATGAATCCGTTCGCGCCACGAAGGGATTGATTGGATCGAGGTTCCAGCTCGTCTTCGGGTACTAGCAGCAGGATCGGAACACCATAGGTTTCCGCCTCGGTACGAATCTGCGCCGAGGTATCCAATCCATCGACGCCGTCCAAGCCGGAATCGATGAGCACCATGTCGAATTTGCTGATTTCCGGGTGGGAAACCGCAGCCATTCCGTTGCTGGCTGTCGCCACGCGGAAGCCGTGTTCCTCGAGCATCGCCCGGGTCATGTCTTGAACGGAGGCGGAAGAGTCCACCATCAGGATGCGTTCACCAGCCATCATAGTACCTCGCTGCAGAAGTCATCGAAATCAGGCGGCGAGCCTGAGAACCATTTGGACGCGTTCCTCGAGCTTGAAGTCGCCCCCGTAGGTTAGTTTTGTGCGGTCCTTCATGGCATCCAGAACCTCGCGAACGACCCGAACTGAGTTACGTTCGCCGATGCGTTGGGCGAAGACCCGATAAAGCGTGTCGAGCAACTGGAACAGCGCCTCGATCGTATCTTCGAAGCAATCCTGAGTCGACTCCCCGAATTCGAACAACTCAAGGAATCGCTCCATGTTGTCCACGACGACGTGGTTA
>JAUIJJ010000122.1 GCA_030431385.1 bacterium
TTCAAAGGCTTTCCGTTCCAGGCGTCCCATGCCGCGCTGAAAGCCAACTGACCAACGCGGACAAAGTTCTCAGTGGTCGGCACATCGCCCGGCTCGATACCGACGGTGTCGTCGTCTATATCGGGACCGTAGGCGGCCAGGGCCCAAACCATCGCGGGGAAGTTCACGTTTGCTCCGTTCAGGTTTCCGGTCCCCAGTTCATAGTATCGCGCTAAATTAATTTCGCTGTTCGGTTCGGTGCGGTCCGCCGCGTAGCCGTCGATGTAACCCTTGTTAAACGGGTCCGGTGCGATCGTCGTCAGGTAGGCGATCGGCGTCGTCATGGCGATGAGTCCCTGGTAAGATCCCCCGTTTCCGTCCGGCGGGTAGGTGTTGTTGTCGACGAGGTACAACTCGAGCCCGGTGGCGAGAGATCTCAGGTCGGCGCGGGTGCGGGAAACTTTCGAGCGAGTCTGGGCTTCGAGCAGATTCGGAATGGCAATGGCCGCCAGAATCGCGATTATCGCGACGACGACGAGAAGTTCGATGATGGTGAAGGCCTTATTTGCCATGGGCTTCCTCCCCAGGAAGTATTTTCTGTGAGACTTGTGGCGCCCCTGCCGGGGCGCGGTTATTTTATGCACATTCTCCCAGCACTGAAGTGCTGGGCTAGAATTGTTTCACTCCTGACGGAGTGATTATCGGATGATGGATTGAACTTTCATTCTGGCAATCCGTATAGAGTGAATACCAAATACTCTGTACCGATAGAGATTCCCGCCAAGCGTACCACTGTTTTGTATATCCAACAGTTTCAGTATCCTGACGGTGCATGGGCGAGACGCCCATGCCACTTTTCAGCGCATTACTTTCGGTACTCAATCCAATCCCGAGGATAATAGTGACGCCGTTGGAATTCGTCAACCGGAGGCATGAAAAAACCCCGGACGGAAGTCCGGGGTTTTGTGTTACCTGGTTGTGAGTGAAGCCGATCAGCCTGCGGCTGCGCCGGTTTCCTCTGCTTTGCCTTCGCCCTTACGCGACACGTTCATGCTGCGATAGCGGGCCAGACCGGTGCCTGCGGGGATGAGGAGGCCCATGATGACGTTCTCCTTGAGTCCGCGGAGGTAGTCGCGGCGGCCACGGATGGCTGCGTCGGTGAGGACGCGGGTGGTTTCCTGGAAGGAGGCGGCGGAGATGAAGCTTTCGGTCTCCAGAGACGCCTTGGTGAGACCGAGGAGTTTCGGAATACCGATGGCCGGCTCACCACCGTTGCGAACAACGCGCTCGTTCTCTTCCTGGAAGAGCCATTTGTCGACCTGCTGGCCGTAGAGGAAGCGCGTATTGCCGGGCTCCTCGATGATGATCTTCTTCAGCATCTGGCGGACGATGGATTCGATGTGCTTGTCGTTAATCGACACACCCTGCAAGCGGTACACTTCCTGGACTTCCTGAAGGAGGAACTCCATGACCGCTTTTTCGCCGCGTACACGAAGGATATCGTGCGGGCTGAGCGAGCCATCGGTCAGCGGATCGCCAACGTTCACGTACTCGCCATCGCGGATGAGGAAGTTACGGTTAAGCGGAATCGTGTACGGATGCTCTTCTTCGCTCTCGGCGACGATCGCGCACTTGCGCATGCCCTTGGCGATGCCACGGATCTCAAAGCGACCTGAGATGTCCGCGATGAAGGCGATTTCCTTCGGCTTGCGTGCTTCGAACAGTTCGTCGACGCGAGGCAGACCGCCGGTAATGTCACGGCTCTTTGTACGCGGGCGAGGCACACGGGCAAGAACTTGGCCGCGGTGAACTTTCTCGCCGGGGCGCGCGTCACGAGTCAGAACAGTACCCGTTGAGAGTGAGTAGTGCGCGATGATCTCGCCGTCGCGAACAACGATGAGGCGCGGATGCAGCTCTTCTTTGTGCTCGGCGATGGTCGCGATGGAGGTTTCGTTTTCGGCGTCATATTCGACGCGCATGGTAACGCCCTCGATGATGTCTTCGTACTCGAGCGTACCCTCTTCCTCGGTGATGATCGGAATCGCGTTCGGATCCCAACGGACGATGTGCTCGCCCTTGCGGACGGTGTCCTTGTCCACCTTGAAGAGACGTGCGCCGTAGGGAATGTTCGGCAGCGTCTGCACTTCGTTATCGTCCTTGTCCATCACGAGAATGGAGCCGGAACGGTTCACGACGATGCGTTCGCCCTGAGCGGTATCGATGAACTTGATGTTGCGGAACTTCAGGTAGCCGTCGACGTCGGACTGGTACCAGCCCTCGACAACTCCCATGGAAACACCGCCGGTGTGGAAGGTACGCAGCGTGAGCTGCGTGCCGGGCTCACCAATGGACTGGGCAGCGATGATGCCGACTGCTTCGCCAAGTTCGATCTCGCCGCCGGTGGCCAGGTTGCGGCCATAGCAGGCGCGGCAAACGCCGCGACGGGTCGAGCAGGTCAGCACGGAGCGAATGTTGAGCTCTTCGATGCCGGCATCCTCGATCTCACGAGCGATCTCCTCGGAGATGATCTGACCGCGCTTGCAGATGACGTTCTTGCTGTTGTGCGGATGACGGACGATCTCGACCGGTGTACGGCCCGTGATACGATCACGAAGCGGCTCGATGATGCGCTCGCCGCGCGAGTCGACGTCCTTGATCGCGTGAACGACCATGCCGTTGCGGGTTCCACAGTCCTCTTCGGTAATGATGAGGTCCTGGGCAACGTCGCAGAGACGGCGGGTGAGGTAACCGGCGTCGGAGGTCTTGAGCGCCGTATCGGCAAGACCCTTACGGGCACCGTGAGTCGAGATGAAGTACTCGATAACGGTCAGACCCTCGCGGAAGTTGGAGAGAATCGGGGACTCGATGATTTCACCGATGGAGCCGGTGAGCTTCTTGGTCGGGCGCTGCATGAGGCCACGCATACCCGCGAGCTGGCGAATCTGATCCTTGTTACCACGAGCGCCGGAGAACTGCATGATGTAGACGGGGTTGAGTCCGCCCTGATCCTTGGCGAGGGAAGCCATCAGCTCGCTGGTGACTTCGTCCGTTGCCTGGGTCCAGATGGAGATAATGTTCTGGTAGCGTTCTTCGTCGGTGAGGTTACCCGCCGCGAAGTCCTTCATGATCTGATCGAAGCGCTCGCGACCCTGATCAAGGATCGCTTCCTTGGATTCGGGAATGATCATGTCCTTGATGCAGATTGAGATACCGCCGAGCTTCGCGTAGCGGAAGCCGAGGTTCTTGATGCTATCGAGGACGCGCGCGGTGATGTGATTGCCAGTCGATTCGTGGACTGTCTGAACGACGGCACCGAGGGCCTTCTTGGTCATGACCTGATTTGCGAGGTCGTTGTAGTCGACGTGTTCCTTCGGAAGAATATCTGCGAAGATCAGTCGCCCGACGCTCGTGAATGTGTACTTGGTTTCGCCCGTGTTGCGGTAGTTTTCGAGGCGAACCAGAATTTCCGCGTGGAGAGAGAGCTTGCCGTGCTCGTTGGCCATGAGCGCCTCGTCCGGTGACGAGAACACACCCTTGCGGCCGACCAGGCGATATTTCTTGTTAAGCTCCTCTTCGCCGAGTTCCTCGCGAAGATCCTGAACTTGCGGACGGTCGAGCTCGACGATGCCGTCGGGGCCCTTGCGGACTTCCCGGTACTCGCCGACCACGTCGCGGTGCATCAGCTTGGTGAGGTAGAAACAGCCAAGAATGATGTCCTGCGAAGGTGTGGCGATCGGGCGACCGTTGGCGGGAGAGAGAATATTGTTCTCAGCCAGCATCAGCATCTTCGCTTCGAGGCGCGCCTCGATGGAAAGCGGGATGTGAACGGCCATCTGGTCGCCGTCGAAGTCAGCATTGAACGCCGCGCAAGCCAGCGGATGGAGGCGGATCGCCTTGCCTTCAACGAGCTTGGGCATGAACGCCTGAATACCGAGGCGGTGGAGTGTAGGCGCGCGGTTGAGCATCACCGGGTGATCGGTAATGATGTCTTCGAGAATATCGTAGACGACCGATTCTTCACGCTCGATGAGCTTCTTCGCGGACTTGATGGTCGTGGCGTGGCCACGCCGTTCGAGTTCCCTGATGATGAAGGGATCGAACAGTTCGAGCGCCATCTTTTTCGGAAGGCCGCACTCGTTGAAGCCGAGCTCCGGGCCGACCACGATGACAGAACGGCCAGAGTAATCAACGCGCTTGCCGAGAAGGTTCTGACGGAAGCGACCCTGCTTGCCCTTGAGCATATCTGAGAGGGACTTGAGCGGGCGGTTGTTGTGACCCTTGGTCGGACGGGCGCGACGCGAGTTATCGAAAAGCGCGTCGACCGACTCCTGGAGCATGCGCTTCTCGTTGCGGAGAATAACGTCCGGCGCGCGAAGCTCGATGAGCTTCTTGAGACGGTTGTTACGGTTGATCACGCGACGATAAAGATCGTTAAGGTCGGACGTCGCGAAACGGCCACCATCGAGGTGGACGAGCGGGCGCAGGTCGGGCGGAATCACGGGAAGCACGGATAGGATCATCCACTCCGGGCTATTGGGCGAGCCGCGGAATGCTTCGACAACCTTGAGGCGCTTGATGATCTTGTTACGCTTCTGGGCGCTGGTGGCCTCGCGCATTTCGACCTGAAGCTGGTTGGCGAGATCTTCGACGTCGATTTCCTGAAGCATGTCGAGGACAGCTTCGGCGCCGATCTTGATCGTTACCTTATCACCGTACTGCTCCTCGTACTTGCGGGCGACGTCCTCGGGGATGATCTCCTTCGGCTTGAGTCCGGTTTCCGGGTCGGCGTCGGTGATGATGTATTCCTGAAAGTAGATGACTTTCTGGAGTTCGCGAACGCTGATGTCGAGCAGGTTGCTGATCTTCGAGCTCGTGCCCTTGTAGAACCAGATATGGCAAACCGGCGCGGCGAGCTTGATGAAGCCCATGCGCACACGGCGTACTTTGGACTCGGTTACCTCGACGCCGCAGCGATCGCAGATAATGCCCTTGTACTTGATTCGCTTGTATTTGCCGCAGGCGCATTCCCAGTCTTTGGTGGGGCCGAAAATTCGCTCGCAGAACAGGCCGTCTTTTTCCGGCTTGAATGTACGATAGTTAATGGTCTCGGGCTTCTTTACCTCGCCGAAGCTCAGGTCGTCCTGCTCTTCAGTTTCCAGCCCGGTCCGCATGAAGCCGAAGCGGTCCTGCTGGCGGCGACGCCGGCACCAGTCGTAAATCTGGTCCGAAGACGCGATCGAGATACGCGCAACCGCGTTGAGGTTATTAAGATCGACCTCGTCGAGGGCGCCTTCCATTCCGACCTGAATCGTCCTGAACTGGCCCTCGGTCTGGATTACTTCGCTGTCGTTGGTCGTCAGCATGTATCAGAAACTCCCCGCGTGGGATTTGGTCGTCGTGTTGGGTACCGAACCCGCTTTAGAAACTGGTGAAACCGGCGACGGAGGAGTGCTCCGTCGCCGGGGAGAAACCAGTGTTAGTCGTCGTCGTCCAGGCCGCCGGCGCTGCTTTTTGCTTCTTCGCCGCCGAGACCGAAGTCGTCTTCATCGAGGAACGAGTCGTCTTCTGCCACGCCCTCGAGGCCCAAGAACTCTTCTTCCTCTTCCAGAGCACTGTCCTCGATCATCAACTCGAGATTGAGGCAAAGCGACTGGAGCTCTTTGACGAGCACGTTGAAGGATTCTGGAATGCCCGGTGTGAGGGAGTTTTGGCCCTTCACGATGGACTCGTAGATCTTCGTACGGCCCGTGACGTCATCCGACTTCACGGTCAGCAGTTCCTGCAGCGTGTAAGCGGCGCCGTAGGCTTCGAGCGCCCACACTTCCATCTCACCGAAGCGCTGGCCACCGAACTGAGCCTTACCGCCGAGAGGCTGCTGGGTCACAAGTGAGTAAGGACCGATCGAACGGGCGTGCATCTTGTCGTCCACAAGGTGGGCGAGTTTGAGCATGTAAATGTAGCCCGTCGTCACTCGGCGATCAAAGCGCTCGCCGGTGTTGCCGTCGAAGAGGACCGACTGGCCGTCGTTGGGCAGGTCGGCTTTCTCGAGCAGATCCCATACTTCCGCTTCTTTGGCGCCGTCGAAAATAGCTGTACCGATACGGAAGCCGGTGTTGCGCAGCTCGATGTATTCGGTCAGCTCGTCGTCGTTCATCTTCTTGATCTTGTCGCGCTCGTCCCAGAACTTGCCGAGCTCACCGACTGCCTTCACTTCCTTGGTCGGGGTGAAGATCGCGTCGAGCTTCTTGCGCGCGGCTGAGAGACCCTCTGTCGAGAAGATCTTCGAAACGTGACGCCCAAGATCGGCACATGCCCAACCCAAGTGAGTCTCAAGAATCTGACCGACGTTCATTCGGGAAGGAACGCCAAGCGGATTCAGCACGATGTCGACCGGTGTTCCGTCTTCGTGGAACGGCATGTCTTCGACGGGAAGAATCTTCGCGACGACACCCTTGTTACCGTGGCGACCGGCCATCTTGTCGCCGACGGAGATCTTGCGCTTGGAGGCGACGTAGACCTTCACCAGCTTGATGACGCCCGGGGGCAGCTCATCGCCGGTCTTGATACGGTCGATGGTGTTCTTTGCGCGATCTTCGATTTCCATCTCACGCATGCGAACTTCCTGGTACAGCGCCTTGATCTCCTGACCAACCTTGCCATCGACAGGCAGCATGCCGGTCGTCAGCGAGTGGCGGACGTAGGAAATCGCCTCTTGTTTCGGCTTGTCTCCAGCCTTCATTTCGACGCGGCCGGTCTCGAAGTTGACGATCTCGCGATCGAGCTTTTCGAGAATCTTCTTCAGGCGCTCGTCGAACTCGGCCCAGAGTGACTCGCGGCCGCTTTCGCGTTCCTGCTCGGCTTCGGCGATGCGAACCTTGTCGTCGCGATCGGTGCGCTGACCACGTTCCTTGCGGCTGAAGGTCTTGATGTCGATGACGATGCCGCCGGCTCCTGGCGGAACCTTGAGCGAGGCGTCGCGAACGTCGCCGGCTTTTTCGCCGAAGATCGCGCGAAGGAGCTTCTCTTCCGAGCTCAGCTCAGTCTCGCCCTTCGGCGTGACTTTACCAACGAGGATATCGCCGGGGGCGACTTCCGCGCCGGAGAAGACGCAGCCGGTTTCGTCCAGCTTGCCAAGCGCCTCTTCCGAGACGTTGGGGATATCGCGTGTGATCTCTTCCTTGCCAAGCTTCGTATCGCGGGCATCGATCTCGAATTCCTCAATGTGAATTGAGGTAAACACGTCGTCAAAGACGAGGCGTTCGGAGAGAAGGATCGCGTCCTCGAAGTTATGGCCACCGGCGCTCATGAATGCGACGAGCACGTTGCGCCCGAGGGCTGCCTCGCCGCGGTGGGTCGCCGGTCCATCGGCCAGCACCGTGCCTTCCTCAACGCGCTGACCGTCCGTGACGATCGTGCGCTGGTTCATGCAGGTGTTCTGGTTGGATCGCTTGTACTTGTAAAGTTCGTAGGTGTCTGTTTCTCCGCTATCGGTCCGGATGATGATACGGTGAGAGGTGCTGCTTTCCACCACACCAGCGCGGCGCGCGATAATACAAACGCCGGAGTCGCGGGCGACTTTCTCTTCAACACCAGTGCCTACGAAGGGGCTGTCGGTGAAGAGCAGAGGCACGGCCTGGCGCTGCATGTTGGAACCCATGAGCGCGCGGTTCGCGTCATCGTGCTCGAGGAACGGAATCAGCGCCGCTGAAACAGAAACGAGCTGCTTCGGCGAGATATCCATGTAGTGGACATCCTTGGGCGTGACGCGCGGGAAGTCGCCGCGCTGACGGCAAAGAACCGTATCGAGGCGGAAGTGACCGTCGTCCTTGAGTGGTGCGTTGGCCTGGGCGATAGTGAATTCGTCCTCGAAGTCAGCCGTCAGGTAGTCGACGTCGTGATGCTTCACCTTCCCCTTCTGCACCTGACGATAAGGCGTCTCGATGAACCCGAAGGGATTGATACGAGCGTAGGAGCACAGCGAGGTGATGAGGCCGATGTTCGGGCCTTCAGGCGTCTCGATGGGGCAGATACGACCGTAGTGAGTATGGTGAACGTCGCGCACTTCGAAGCCGGCACGGTCACGGGAAAGACCGCCGGGACCAAGCGCCGAGAGGCGACGCTTGTGCGTCAGCTCGGCGAGCGGGTTCGTCTGATCCATGAACTGGCTCAGCTGCGAGCGACCGAAGAAGTCGCGTACTGATGTTACGAGCGGCTTCGCGTTGATCAGGTTCTGGGGAAGCATGTTCTCCAGGTCCACGATCTGCATGCGCTCGCGTGCAGTCTTTTCGATCTCAGCGAGGCCGAGGCGAATCTGGTTCTGCAGGAGCTCGCCAACGGAACGAACGCGACGGTTTCCAAGGTGATCGATATCATCGACATCGACTTCCTCGGCAGCCAGCCGCACGAGGTGCTTCATCACGTGAAGAACGTCCTCGATGGAAAGCAGTCGATGCGTCAGGTCACCGGTGCCGGTGCCCGCATCGTAGAACCGCTTGTTGATCTTGTAGCGACCAACCTGACCGAGGTCGTAGCGCTTGTCATTGAAGAACATTTCCTCGGCGAGACGCTTGCCCGCCTGCACGCTGACCGGGTTGCCGGGGCGCATCTTGCGGAAAAACTCGACGACGGCGTCTTCCTGCGTACGGATCTTGTCTTTGTTGACGGTATTGAGAATCGGTCCCGGATTGTCCGGGTTTTCCAGATTGATGACGGCGATCTTCTTGATCCCGGAGCGCGCGCAGCGGCGAAGCAGTGACGTGGTCACTGTTTCCCACGTCTCGGCTAGGAACTCGCCAGTGTCGAGGTCGATGACGTCCTCGGCCAGTGTGCGGCCGACGATGTGCTCGTAGCCCTTGGCGACGGTCAGGTGGGCGCTCTTGATGCCCGCCGACTTGAGTGCTTCCTTCGCCTTGCGAGTCACCTTCGCACCACGCTCGACGATCTTCTTACCGGCGTCGTCGCGGATGGTCTCGATGAACTCTGCGCCGAGGTGCTCGTCGAGGTTCGGAACCTTCGTCGCGCCACCCTCGAAGTCGTCCAGCTTGATCGACTCGACGTTGAAGAATTCCTGAGCGATGACCTTGTCATCGTTGTAACCGAAACAACGAAGGAACGTGGTCGCAGGAATCTTCCGCTTGCGATCGATCATGACGTACATGACGCCGTAGATATCAATTTCGAACTCTACCCACGCGCCGCGGTAGGGGATGATGCGGGCGGAGTAGGTGTATTTGCCGTTGGGGTGCGTGGAACGGGAGAAGGAGACACCGGGCGAACGGTGGAGCTGTGAAACAATGACACGCTCTGCGCCGTTGATGATGAAAGTTCCCTGATCTGTCATCAGGGGAACTTCGCCCATGTAGACTTCCTGCTCCTTGATGTCCTGAATGCTGGTTT
>JAUIJJ010000123.1 GCA_030431385.1 bacterium
CTTGGTCGGACTGGCGCCGCAGTAGCTGCGTCGCGTTGTTGGCGTGGTTGAAAACGGTAATCGCGTTGTTCAGCGCCCGTACGGCGCGGTCGTAGACCTGCTCGAAGTGCGTCCGTCCCTGATCGATCTGCACGGGGTCGATGTCGAAGGGCACCATGTTGCGCGCGATGCCGAGCGGGTTCATGCCGGCGTCCGCCTCGTCCATCTTTGCCTGGATCTCCTGGGTAATAGCCGCCACTTCATCGAGTTCGCGAACCGTCGTCCGATCCACCTTCTCGATATCTTCAGTGACGACGCCCGGATACTCATCCGGGAGCATGGCATTACCAGCCACCCAGTCGAAGAACGCACCGTGGGCGCTGCGGCTGGCCCACTCGCTCACGCCCCAGGCGCGCTCGGGATCGTCGTCCTTGTAGCCCTGCCACTGGCCGAGCGGATCCTCGACGTAGTAGGAGCGGTAAGTGAGATCGAGGATCTCCTTGCCAGTGCGTGCCTTGGCGGCGGCGGCCTGGGCGAACTTGCGCTCATCCAGGTAATCCACTTCCACCGCGACACCGCCAACGGTCACCGCTTCCGCACGCGGCCTCCAGACGAAGTTCGGATGGCGCAGGAGACGATAGTAACGCTTCGCGGCGGTCAGGTAATGGCCCCACGCATCGCCGTGGCCCTGCGGATAGAGTGCTGCGGCATCCTCTTCGTCGATGACGCTGTCCGCGTTGCCAAGTTCATCGAGGATGTTGTAGTTGAGAGCGTAGGCAACTTCACCGCCGGTGATGTCGCGCGTAAAGTTCCAGAACAGGCGATTGTAAACAGGACGCACCTCATTTCCCGGAGAACGTGTATCGTCCCGTCCTCGCAGGAGAAACAGCTCCTCTTCAAGGAGTGAAGAAGCTTGGTTCATGAAGGCATGGATCGACGTCGCCTCAGAGCCGTACTGTCCGTCGTCGGTACCGAAGGCGATAGTTGGATCGACCGAGTCAGCATAGGCCTCGTTGCCGAGCAAGGCGTAGAGATCTGCGATGCGACCGGCGACGAGGAGCAATGCGTTATACACAGCATCAGCTGTACTTCCACCTGCGCCAGCAATGGGGTTCGGACCATCGATACTGAGCTCGATACCGCGCTGTAAGACCGTTTCATAAATCTCAATCAGTCCGAACTCATCGATGTTCTCACAGGAGAGTGGAACGCTACCTTCCCAGCGTTCTCCTGCCTGAGAGATCATGCTGACGATCGTGTTCACGTTCTGTGTTTCATAGTTGAAGAAGCGGTTCTCAGCCCCGGCGATGCCGCCCTTGGTGATACGCTGGGCAAAGGGATCGATGCCGCCCAACACACGCTTGATCCAGCCTTCCGCCAATTGCGGATTTGTCCAGGCGGACCACTCTTCTGTCTCACCGCCATTGCAAGTAGAAGCAGGATCGGTGAGGAAGTTGAGTGAAAAGCGACGCAGCTCTCCGGTTTCACCGGGGGCGAGGTCGCGAACCATCAGCGTCCAAGTGCCATTGACATCGTTAGAGGCTACGGAAAGTGGCTCATTTGCCTGCCAGAGTCCTGTGAAAGGCGCTTCAAGAGGGCCAGCCTCATCGATGCCCTCGCTGCCAAAGTCGCTGAAAACGGTCCCGCAGAATCCAGAACCGGTGTTGCCGTCGGGGTCCTCCTCCGTCACGCCGGTGCGATTGAGAAGAGTAATCATCACGTCATTAGTTGGTGAGATCAGAGTCACCTCGAGGTCACTGATACGCGGATGAGCGAGTGCGTGGGTTGCGGGGTCACTGCCACAATTTATATCACCGGGATCGAATGAGAAATTAAGTCCCGTGATGCTCGCCGGGCCGTTCTCTACAAAAAGCTCGGCTATGATTCCCTGAGTGTCATTATCAGGAATCGCGAGAATCGGTTCAGGCCCTTGATAGCCGGCCGTCTCCTCATCCTCGTCGGGGGCGTCGCCGTAGTAAAAGGTGGTCTCGGGCAATTCGTCATTGCCGCAGCAAAGGATGCTCATCGCATCGCGCGGCTTGTAGCGGGCAATCCACCAGGTGTCGACGAGGGTCAAGATGCCTGCACCCTCCTGAAGAGTCGCTTCGACCGCACCGCGTTCAGGGGTGCCGCCTCCGCCCGGGTATGCCGGGAGACCCGTAAACCGGGTGTAGTTAGTCGGTCGTCCATCCATGCCGTAGTCCGGATTAGGCGGGGTTGTATCGATCGCATAATACCACTCAAAGTCATACTCACCAGCACCGCCGGCAAAATCGCCGCTGTGGCGAAGAGTCACCTTTTCATCGAAGACACAGGTTGAGTAGATCGTTTTGACCTCGCCGCGGTAGAGCGGGCAGTCAACGCGGATCACTTCTAGCCTAACTGGCGTTGCGGTCGGCACGATGCTGGGATCGTCGAGGTTTCCGAAGGCAAGTGTGACATAGCCACTCGCATCGGCACGGGCTGAGGTAAGTGCCAGTGTCTCCCACACCTTGTCCGTGGGTTCGACGGTTAAGACTTCCTTGACTGGCGAAGTTTCACTGCCAAGTTTTGCATCATTGAATAGATCGTTGATGCGTTGGTCCCAAACGCTGGAAAGCTCTCCATCCTCCGGGCTGTCCAACCGAATCAGCTGATCGCGTTCGCGCTCTGTCATGACATTGGGAAGCAACACATCCTCGCCAGCAACAACAGTGACGAACTCACCAATAAAATAGAGACGGCTAGGAGTGAAGTTCGTATCGACGTAGATACGACTGCGAAGCACTTCCGGAAGATCCTCGAAGAGGATCTTCGTACCACTTCGGCTCGTCCGGATCACATCTGGGATATCAAGCGTGGCCGAGAAGTCCACGTAACGGCCGCGCGTGCCATCGATCAGCTCCACGCTAGTATCGCCTGGGTTGAGCGCATCGGCCTGCTGATAGAGAATCTCAACAGAAGGCTGATCCTTGATGTTGGGCAGGCCGTATTTCTGGCGGACGAGCGTCTCTCCTTGCAGTAGTGTCGGAACCGTGGGCCAGACGATTCGATAGCTCACGTCCTGTGGGACACCCGTACCGCTATTGTTCCAGTCATCAAGCCAGGGCACACAAGTCGCCAGCGTACCCGGGACAACGGGTTCATCGCCGGTGAAGAAGGGAATGTTGTTGTAGGGAGCAAGGCCAGAGAGCGCTTGTCGATACTCATCCGGGAAGTAGAAGCCGGAGCGCGTACGATAAAACCAGCGCATGGTAATTGTCGCCGTCGTTCCATCATCGCCGGCTGCGTAAGCCCAAAAGTCGCTCTTGCGATCTTTAAAGTAGGGGCCGCTCACTCCATAGTTACCATAGCGCACAGGGTAGGTCGTCGTCTCGCGGCACTTCTCAGAGCGGTCGAGTGGCGTGGGAGCCGCAAGTACCCCACCCGCTTTGATGGGATTGTCTCCGGTGTAGGCAGCAAGGCCGTAGCTGAAAGAATAGGGCGCCTCCTCATCGAGAACTTGATAGACCAGCATACGGTTGTCGCCGCCAGGGCCTGCTTCCGTGTAGTTGATCAGGACATAGGGCTGGGAAGTGGTGGGCGTACCCAGGTCATGGCGATGAGCGAAGAAAGTGGAGCCATCCTGGTAGGCGTGCTCATCGTTGGGGTTGAATCCGGGTAGCTCCGGGTCGTTCTGCACATAGAGCGACGGCACCGTGTAGGTCAGGGGATCGACTTCGCCGGTACCCGTGCGCTTAGCCAGAATGATCTTGCCGGGAGCAGCAGGCCACTGGCAGTCGTAGCGCGCAGGCTTGAACGGCCAGCAAATCTCATTGATCAGTGGGGAACCCGTGTCGGGATTGTACATGTTGCTAAGCGCGGGATCACCACCAACGCCACCGTCACCGTTGGCTTCATACCAAACGAGAACCATCTCATCGTTCACGCCAGGTATATGTAGATTGACGGGGAGTACATCCCCTGTGCGCGCACTACGATCGTGGTAGCCGTTCCCCGCGTTGTAGGCGGAATTCTCATTGAACATGTAGGGGTCCCCGCAGTCCTCATTGTGCTCGGGATGCGTGGGGATGGGCTCACCAATCGTGGCTGGCAGGTTGTCATCGAGCTGGTTAGGATTGTTCCAAACGAAGGTACTAACAAAGAGGAAGTAAACATCTCCGTTTTGCGGGTCGTTTGACTCGGAGAGCATCAGAAGGGTACGACCAGAAGTCGAGGAGCTGAATTTCCCGGCAGTACGAACGGCGGCATCGTCGACCGTTGCCTCAGTATCCATGAGCTGCGTCCAGGCAAAGCGACCATCACGCAGGTCTACCTCCGGTGTGTTGGCCACGTGCTTCTGGAACATGTCCTGATCGGACGGCCACTGGATCGTGCCCGACTGCGCCGATCCCACCAACTGGCCGGAGGAATTCTTCCATCGCACCGTGATACTCCCCGCCTTCGTCGCGTAAAGCTTCTGGCGATACTGGTGCCAGAACGCCGCTCCCGATGGAGATATCTCCGGACCCGAGACCAGCAGGTCGTTTACGTTCCTCGAAGATCGCATAGATGCCGTTGAAGCTCTCGCGCGCTGAGGCCTTCACATGCTCTCTGCGCACACGGAAAATTCCGCGCTCGGTATCGTGGTTTGCCGAGACCGCTTCCCAACCTGATTGTGCAGGCGTATCAGGTTTGAAGTAGACACCCGTCTTACCCAGATCAAATCCAGTCACCTCGGATGGCAGATAAAAGAGATCGATTGATGAGTCGCTGAACTGGAGACGGTTTGTTGTGATACTCCAATGGATAGGTGCCGCAACAAACTGTGAGCCTGGAGAATCGCTCGGAGCCATGCGCCGCACTTCCACGATCTGCTCGCTGGGCTGCGGGGAACCCGAAGTCCCGGTGTAGCCACCCGTGAATCCTACCGATGCCCGGGATACTGGTCGCGAGGTTCGCCCATCACCCGGGGTGCCCACTGGCACCGGCGCGATCGCTTGATCATCAAACTCGTTCGCGCCGACACCGTGGCGTGCACGTGCGCGGTAGGTGGCATCGCCGGCGCTGTCTGTGAGATCGACGCCGTAGATGCGGCTGAAGCCCGCGAAGCTCGTCGGGGTCGTTCCGTCATCTGCCGAGGAGATGATCAATTCGGAGAGGCCGTCAGCATCGAAGTCGCCTGCGAGAGTCACATCAAGCCCAAGTCCCTGATCCTCGGAAACACCTTCTATCAGAAGACCGTTCGTGCCGTCGAGAGAGGCGAGATCGATATTCACCGTCGTACCGGGTAGCCAGTAATTGTCACCAAAGAGGACATAGCTGGCACCATTACCTTCAAAGCTTCCACTCGTCATGGAATCAGCGCCCTGAGCACCTAGCACGAGATCAAAGTAGCCATCGCCATTAAGATCGCCTGCGCTACGGGCGGCAGCGCCGGAAAGGTCGCCGGTTGCGAGTCCGTCGATGGCAAATCCGTCCGTATTGGCGAGGGATGCCAGATTAAGGACTCCCCCATTGCCGATACCGTTGAGCTTACCGTAAAGCAGGTAAGCACTTCCTGCTGTCGAGTTTGCGTTACGCGCCGAAACCAGCAGGTCGTTGAAGCCGTCGCCGTTCACATCACCGGCGCCGGCCACGGACCAGCCTGCGGCATTGCCCTGCGCAGCGCCCGTGATACGCACGCCAGCGCTGCCGAGGCCGCTCAGGTTTAGTTCGCCATTGGTCCCTATGGCTGCCGAGTCGCCATAGATCAGGTAGGCATTACCGGACGCGCTGAGCACGCCCTGTCCCGCGCCATATGCACCGACGAGGAAATCAGCCAGACCGTCGCCATCGATGTCTCCAACGCCAGAGACGGCACTTCCAAGGAGATCGGCAGCAACTTCTGAATTGATGACAACACCAAGGCCAGTCTGGAGAGTTTGAAGGTCGAGGTTGAGAGTCGGCACACCGTTGCCAACGCCAGTTGGCGACCCGTAGAGGACATAAGCCTCGCCACCGGTACCGCCACGCGTCGCGCCAACGACGAGATCGCTGATGCCGTCACCGTTGAGATCGCCGGCGCCGGAGACTGCGTAACCGGCACGGGTGCCGACGCCGCCCTGGAGGCGCACGCCGTTGCTGCCATTCAGCAACGTAAGGTTAGGCGTTGTAAAAGCGCTGGAGCCGTAAACAAGGTAGGCGCGGTCGGTGCCGGGTGCACCTATCAGAATGTCCGCGAAGTTGTCGCTGTTGACGTCCCCAGCACCGGAGATCGCCCAACCGAGGTCTTCGTTGGGAGCCGTGCCGACCATGCGGATAACCTTGCTCGGAGGAAGTGCATCGAGGTCGATATGATCGATGCTTCCCGTCATGGTGTTGGTAGTTGAGTTGTCCACATCAAGTGGGCCAAAGACGAGAACGGATTCACCCTGCCGCTCCAGTTCATCAGGTTCCGAAATGAACGAACTAACTAGAAAGTCCTCGAAACCGTCACCGTTCACATCGCCCGCGCCGGCCACTTGGGTACGGGTCGCGGGGATGGCCAAACCAATGGCAAAAAACCGGCCTGTGCCGGGATTATCCCAATCGGTGACAGGGGTACCGAAATCGTTAACCGTCGCGCTGATGGTGTTGCGAGCTTGATCGACTGTAGAGAATAGAAGTTCCCATGGGCCTGATGGAGAAAGGCTCGTGAAGAGGCCAAGATTGGACTCAGGCATACCGGCGATCTCGGAATCGAGGTATTTGAAGGTAATGGAACTGCTTTCAAAGGCGAGCCCGTCTGACTGGACCTGCCAGTAGCTTGCTCCCGAAGGCTCAAGCTGGTCCGGGGACTGCCTACGAAGCGTTACATCCGTGCGCACAGCCTGAGAGTATATGTCCACAACATCTGACTCTTGAGCCACCACAAGGATCCGGTTACCGGGAATCACTGCCAAGTTTCCCCCATTGCCGTTTCCTCCGAAAGTGCCCACGCCCCCCGGCACATCACCGAGGATCAGTGAGCCATCAGGGCTGTACTTCCGAATGTGGGGGTAGGGTGTCTCTTTCGTCGTATAGATGCACCCACTCTCGTCAACCATCAGTCCCCGGTTCAGGTCTTCATCTTGAACGATTGTGGCGATCTTGACGTTTCCCTCTTCATACGAGGAGAACACTTCAATCTCGAATCCTCGGGGGGAGGAATCAAGCGGTGTGATCTGCTCCTTGGTGTAGAGCCTGCCATTGGGGGCCATGGTGATGTCGCGAATTTTCATGTTGCCGCTGTATACAAAGTCCCCGGAGCCGAAGGTCCTGAGGATCGATGGCGACCCACCGTTTGGGAGCGTGCAGACGACAATCTGAGCACGAGCGACATCCATGTAGTACCCACGCCCACTCGCATCCACCGCCAGATCCTCTCCAATCTCCACACAGAATGTCGTGGGGTCTACTGGCGGGCACGAAGTGGTTGAACTGAAGTAATTGTTGATGTGCGCCCCACCATTCATGGGATACTTCCAGATGGTTGGACATCCATTGCCGCAGGCAGTTGCAACGTAGTAGTCACCAGCGCTGTCGTGATCAATGGCCCTCCCTTGCCCAGAGGAGAAGGCTTGGTTGTAGATCCCCATGAGCTCGCCTTGCCGGTTGAAGCGAACAGTCGTCGGGGTTCCGTCGCCGCTCCCGTCACGGCAGGAGACATAGATGGAACCATCGATCGGAGAGATCGACACATCACGGGCATAGAAGTTGTTGCCGTTATCTGGCATGTCCAGTGTCTGGTCGAGCTTCTTAGGATAGCCGGCAACAAAAGAGTCTTCGTCAAAGGCAACAGTTGCTCGAATGACCGGCCCGAAATCAGCTACCGGCATGGCTTCACCACCCGGGCCGTCGCCTGTCGGGGAATACCGAGCAACAGTAGCTTCAGTGGCCGCCCCCTCACCGAGCACATTGAGGACAATTCCAGCGCGCGATATCTCAGGTGGATTGAAGTCATTGTCGGCTTCCGGAGCGGTCAGGCCAAAGTCTTCGAAGCCATCAGAATCCAAGTCTCCGCCGCTCCAAATCCTTTCGCCAAAGTAGATGCTTGAAGTCGGATCCGGTGAAGTTACTAAGACCCTACGAGTAGGGAACGGATTCGAACTTATGAGCGGTCGACTTGCGAGATCTGTAAAAAAAGACGGAGATCCGAATACGATATAGCCGCGAGACCCTTCCGCCTGAGCAACCCACTCCGACATTAGTAAATCATCAAAACCATCACCATCAAAGTCACCCGATCCAAGTGTAACACCAAGCCGATAATTTGCACCGGACCCCTGAATGCCCGAGGGGGTTGAAAACTGTCCCTGTATCCCTTCAATTGCCGGATTTCCCATCGCGAACATCACGATTCCTCGTGCTCCGTCGTGGTTCTCGGAGCCAGCGGCGATGTCATCATACCCATCTCCGTTGTAGTCACCGACAGATAGATGCCTAGCTGTTTCGCTACCATTAGATATTCCCACAAAGCTAGTAGTGTGGGGGCTAGAAGAAAGCAAATCAATCGGAGGTCCTGGCTCAAGAAGAGCGTTAAAAATCAACCACAATGTTCCCTTTTGCTGGAAATTCTCAGGTTGACCTGAGGCCAAATCCAACAAGCCGTCGCCATTGAAATCACCAATTCCCACAGAAGTTCCTAGTCCTGCCCCGCGCGAGCCATCGTTATGAGTCCCGTAGAGCCTCCTTACACCGTTATCAATGTCCGATGCATTGAGGTTGATATTGGACTGGTCAGACCTGTCCGCCGCTCCGAATATCACAAAGACGGCACCGGAGTTGCCCCTCGTAGTAGAGTTAATCACTGCATCGAAAGTTGGGGATCCGAAGACAAGCTCATCTGCGCCATCGCCATCCAAGTCCCCCATGATCATGCTTCGTGATTGGTTAGTTGCCAGAGTACTGTCTCGAGTAACTGAAGTGTACTTTTGCCCTCCGAGATTGTCCAAATCGATGGCCGAACCAGATACAATCGGTCCGTAAAGAATGTGGCATTGTGGGGTAGTAGTGCCTGCCTGATTGCCAATCACCAGATCTAGATTGTCATCGCCATCAAAGTCACCCATGGAAATGACACTATAATTCTGATCGGCCAACGGAGTAGCAGTGGCTTCTCCAAAGACACGTGACACATTTGTTGCGATCCTGAGGTCTAGTGGGCTTCGTGGTGCAAAGCCTTCCTCACCATAAATAATGACGATTTCACCAACGTCAGTTCGACTAAGCGGATCTGCACGAGTATTCGCAATCGCGAGATCATCATAGCCATCGCCGTTCAAGTCGCCCTGCGCCATACCAACATTCGCCTCGCCGCCGAACAGACCGATCGAATCATAGTCTCCATACACGCGTAGGGTATCTGCTCCCT
>JAUIJJ010000124.1 GCA_030431385.1 bacterium
AGTTAGCGGATTCGAACTCCCGAGGAAGTGTTGTCTTTCCCACATGATCCAAGTATCCCTCAACGGCGTTGTGATCGATAAAAATCTTCCCTGATCCTGCCCAGTGACGGTCATATCCACGCTTTTTTACCCCCGAGATCCAATACTCATCGCCGCTCTCGGTATCGTAGTAATTGCTGTATGCTCCCCCTCCACCCTGTCCCTTCAAACTTCGGAATGCTCGGCCATTAAAGTACACCGTAGCGCCGGACTTTGATACTTCGGCTAGTCCAACCCAAGCTGGGCCGTCGTCATTGTGTCCCGATTTCAATTCAACGTAGATCAGTTGTCCTCGCTTGATGTTCGACATCTTGATTCTCCATTGGTTGTAGCGTAAAGTGAACCCGAACCATCACCGTGTCATTCGCGGGAGAAGGGCCGGGTGGGCCGTCGATATTGAAATTGTCCATGAGAGTGAAACTAAACGATGCCGAGGCGTCAATTCGCTCGTCACCCTCCGGTGTCAGATACGGGGTCAACTCGGCGAGAACTCCCCACAACTGAATCTCAACACCCTTTAAAGAGAAAACCCCATCGGCACTCATTCGCTGCGTCTCGCCGAGCTTGAGACCAGATCCCTGATCAGGCGCGGCGGCTGTCAAGTTGAAGCTGGATTCGGGGTAAGCCGCACCCTCCATCATTGAGTGAATGGACGCGTCGAGTCCGTCCTCGCCCATGGTGAGTGTCGTGATCTCCACGGATGCATGGCCGCTCGCGCCGGTCAGGGAGAAATCATCGGAGAGGATTAGCTCCGCGTTCGATAGCGAGTTTCCGATTCCGGTGTAGCTATCGAGCGGAGCGGGAAAGGAAAACTGAATCGCCGGAACTTCGGTTCCGGTGAGTGATGAGTCCAGCTTCCAGCGCCGGTTTTCGACTTGAAGGTTGGCTCTCGATATCTCGGTGGAGCTTGCGCTTGGCTCAGGTAACGTGAGTCCGAGCGCTTCCCACGACGCGACTTTGACGGCATAGTCTAACGGCGTCAGGCCATCGCCTTCACTACTTCCGCTCATGATCTCCGCAGTCACGGTTTCAAGGTGCGTCGCGAGTTTTTTGATGAGCTCTTCGCGTTGTTCCCATGGCGCGGCAAAGTCGCTACCGTCTTCACCGTGAACGAAATCGTGGCAGTCGAATTGCGAGTAAATCGCGTGAGAAAAGTACAGAGTTTCGTCCTCGTCGAGGTAGGGATAGACATCCCAATAGAACGTTCGGTCGCCGCGCTCTAGCTGCACCGTTTCAGCGGGAGAGTAGGTCGCCGTTGCCGCGTAGAGAGAACCGTTTAGCAACTCCCGCAACTCGTCGTCGCGGGCGTCGTCGGCTGCTGGTCCTTCGAGGGGCGTGACTTTCAACTGAAGAGCGGTTCGGTGCCGCCCGACGGTTCGCACTCCCGCGTTTGCGCGCTCGATTGTGCCATCACCCTGTGGGATGAATGTCGAAGTCTGTACAAAATGACGCACCTTGCCGATGTCGGTGTAACGCCCCTGAAAAAGTGAGCGGCCTTTGCTGTTCTGAAAGACGATCGCGGGGGTCGCATGGATCTCCGGCGGCGCACCGAGCGTTGCATCGACGACTCGGACTTCCCGGCCGTTCTCGGCTGCCATGGCCTGAATCTCGGGGAGAATTGTGCGCTCGAAGTGTGATTCGATCCGGTTCGGGGTCGGCTGGTGGAAGACAACAATCCCCTCGAACGAGTCAGCGCATTGCGCAGCGGATACGAGAGTTGTCAGTGTGAGAATCAGTGTAACCAGGAGTCGAGAATTCATGGGGCAGTCCAGTCCAATTAGTCGGAAAGCGGCGGCACTGTATCGTCACTCTTCAATTCTCGTACCATGTTGAGGGCGATTCTCCAAGGCGGAACTAAAACCAAAACCGACCCGCATTGCTGCGGGCCGGGGTGGTTTGCTTAACTCGTAAGCTTTCTTAGCTCATCCAGTTCCCGCGACCTCTTTCGGCCCACTTGGTAGTGACTTTTTTGTGGGAGGTCCAGAACTCGATCGCTCCGTTGCCGGTGATGTCGCCGTCGCCGAAGTTGCTGTCGAACAGTCCGCCGAAGGGGAACGGTTCGCGCGGAACCGGGACGCCGATGTTGACGCCGATCATTCCGGCGTTGGCGCTCTCCATGAAGTGCTGAGCCGTACCACCATCGGTTGTGTAGATCGCGGCGGCGTTGCCGTAGGGATTCGTGTTTTCGATTTCGAGCGCGGCGTCGAGGTCCTTGGCGCGGATGATCGATAGCGTCGGCCCGAAGATTTCGTTGCAGGAAACTTCGTGGTCGGGAGGGCAGTGGTCCATGATCGTTGGACCTAGCCAGTAGCCGCCCGGTGTGCCGTGCTCGATGTTTTTGCGGCCATCGAGAAGAATCTTCACGCCGTTCTGCTCGGCGCGGTCGATGTAGCCGGTGATACGCTCGTGAGCTTCTTTGGTGATGAGTGGCCCGAGGTTCTTGCCTGCCACGACGCCCTCGGAAAGCTCGCGGACTCGCTCGATGATGTGGTCGGTGCCTTCGAGCGCGATTACGACGCTTGCGGCCATGCAGCGCTGACCAGCGCAGCCGGAAAAGCTCGCGACGATGTTCGAGGCTGTCATCTCGGGATCGGCGTCGGGCATGATGACAAGGTGGTTCTTTGCGCCACCGAGCGCACGGACTCGCTTGCCTTTTGACGCGCAGCGCTCGTAGACGAGCTTGGCGACTTTCGTCGAACCAACAAAGCCAACGCTCTTGATGTCCTTGTGATCGCAGATGGCTTCGACGATTTCGCGGTCACCGTTGACGACAGAGAAAATGCCTTTGGGGAGACCCGCTTCTTCGAGGAGCTTGGCGGATTCGATAGCGGAGAGTGGCGTGATCTCAGACGGCTTCAGAATGAAGGCGTTTCCACAGGCGATCGCCAACGGATACATCCACATGGGGACCATGGCGGGAAAGTTGAACGGCGTGATACCGGCGACGACACCGACGGGCTGGCGGAAGGACTTGCACTCGATCCCGCGCCCGACTTCAAGGTTTTGCCCGAGGATCAACTGGGGAAGGCTAGTCGCAAACTCGACGCACTCGACGCCGCGAAGGACACTGCCCTTTGACTCGGCGATGGTCTTCCCGTTCTCCAGCGTGACCAGTTCCGCGAGTGCATCCAGGTTCTCTTCAAGCAACGCCTTGTAGCGGAAGAATACCTGAACGCGATCCTTGACCGGGATGGCGGCCCAATCGCGCTGGGCCTTCTTGGCGATTTCGACGGCTTGATCGAGTTCCGCACTGGTGGATAGCGGAACCTCTGCCTTCACTTCGCCGGTCGCTGGTGCGATGACTGGAAGCTTGCGGCCGGAACTGCTGTTCACTGCTGCACCGTCGATCCAGTTCGGCACAACAGCGGGGATAGAAGCGATATCAACACTCATGATCTTGTGATTCCTGTTTGAATGTATGGTCCCGGCAGAATCTGCCGGGACCGGGAGTTTTGTGCGATGTGGAGCAGTGGCCTACTTGGCCGGTTGCGGTTGAGAGGCTGGCGACTTCTTTGACTCGGAGCCATCGGACGTGAGCTGATCAGTCTGGCGGTTGATCGAATCGCCATCCCACTCGTTGTCACGATTGGCCTGACCGGCGCGCTCGCGCTTTGCTTGAATCTGATGCTCGACCAAGTTCGCGTGGGTCTTGAAGAACTGAAGCGAGTGACCGCGGAAGTCTTCGATAGTTTCGAAGCCGTGCTTCTCCATGAAGGACTCCAGGCCCTCGATGAGGTGCTTCACCATGCCATAGCCTTGAAGCATGGCACCGGTGCAGACCTGTACGGTGTGTGAACCGAGGAGGATGAACTGCACCGCGTCGTCACCGCATTCGACACCGCCGATTCCTGAGAGAGCCGTGTCGGGGAACTCGCGGGCGATTTGGCTGACCATGCGAAGGGCGATCGGGCGGACGGCCTGGCAGGAGTAGCCGCCGGGCAGGCTGTAGCCCTCGACCGTCGGCATGGGGCGCAGTGTTTCCAAGTTGATGCCGACGACGGATAGGATCGTGTTGATCGCGGCGATGCCGCTCGCGCCGCCCTTGATGGCGTGGCTCGCCGGTACTGTGATGTCTGTGATGTTCGGCGTCATCTTTGCCCAAACGGGCTTCTTCGTCGCGCCGCGAACCCAGCGGCAGACGTTTTCAACCATGTCGCTGTTCTGGCCCATGGCCGCGCCCATGGCGCGCTCGGGTAGCCCGTGGGGGCAGCTCAGGTTGAGCTCGAAGCCATCAGCGCCGGCTGCCTCACAGCGCTCGGTGAGTTCCTTCCAGCGCCACTCTTCGTACTCTTCCATGATGGATGCGATGAGGATCTTGTTGGGGTACTCTTCCTTGATCTGGCGAAACTCTTTTTCCCAGACTTCAATCGGGCGGTCAGAGATCAGCTCGATGTTCTCGAAGCCGATGACCTCGCCGTGCTGGCGGCTCTTCAGCTTACCGTAGCGCGGCGCGACGTTTTTGACTTTGTCGCACTCCAAGCTGACGGTCTTGGCGATCACGCCGCCCCAGCCCTCTTTGAAGGCCTTGCAGATCACATTCTTGTTTGTTCCGGGAGGTCCGGAACCGATGACAAACGGATTATCGAAATGGAGTCCGTCCACCTTTACGCTAATATCGGGCATCTTAAACTCCTTGTTGGTGATGGCGGAATCATGTCGCTACTGATCCTGAGGATCGAATGCTTGCATGCAGCAGAACCCCTCACCGTTATGGGGATGGTGGAAAGTTGGCAAGTGAAATCGGTCCAATGTGCCAACGGCGCAAGTCAGCCATTTCCGCCAGTTGGCCAATTTCTGATGATCGAGCATCAGAAATTGGTTAGAAAAACAATCCAGTGGTAGGTAAGTCCCTCCTGCTACTTGAATACCCCCAACTTTTTGAAGATATCGGTTGCTCGGTTTTTACGGGACAAATAGAAGATCGATTGTACCCGACATAACGGAGGCTCCCCCGATGCGATTCGGATTCTCGTCCATGGCGCTTTGCGCCGCGGTGATACTTTTTTGCGCGACGGCACACGCTCAGTGGAAATCGCAGCAAGTGACACTCGTTCCCGGGTGGAATGCTGTCCACTTGGAGGTCGAGCCGGAGTCTTCGAAAATCGGCGCTGTTCTTCAAGACCTTCCCGTGGAGAGCGTCTGGTACTGGAACGGTCGCTTTCGGTCCGTACAGTTCCTCGCCGACCCCGATGAGCTTCTCGTCGATGATCCGAACTGGCTTGTGTGGTTTCCGCCATCAACTCCTCAGGCGGCCGCCAACCGCTTGTTTTCATTGAGGGGCGGCTCGCGTTACCTGATCAAGCTGGGCGGCACTCAACAAGTCACTCTCACCCTCCGAGGAGTCCCTGCCACACAGCAAGTCGATTGGCTCACGGACTCGTTTTCTCTCGTGGGTTTCAAGATCGATCCGTTCAGTCCTCAGACCTTCGGTGATTTCTTTGCAGACTCCGATGCCCACCAGAGCTCTGACGCTTTCTGGCGACTGAACACGCAGGGTGTTTGGGAGCCGGTCTCGCGCTCAAACTTTATGAGGCCCGGGGAGGCGTTCTGGGCAAGGACCGACGGCGCGAGCATCTTTCAGGGGCCGCTGACCGTGTCCGCGCTCCCTGGCGATTCGCTCGACTACGGCCGCTTGGCGGATACGCTGGCATTCACGGTCACTAACAACTCCTCACAACCGAAGACGCTGAGCTTCACAAGCATTCCGTCTGACCCGCCACCGAGCGCGAGCAGCCCTTCGATCGCGGGGGCGGTTCCTCTCTCGCTGGTCCGCTTTGTGACAAACGATCCAACGCGCACCAAGGAATTGGTGCCGCTGACGTCGACCCCCCAGACTCTCATTATTGATCCCGGAAAATCCAGAGAAGTCCGGGTGACGATTCGACGAAGTGAACTGGCTGATATTCCTGCCGGGACAAATTCATACTACCAATCGATCGTCAAGGTGTCCGACGGCGAGGGCGCACTGATCGAGATTCCCGCTCGCGCCCTCGCGCCGAATCAGAACGACGGCGACTTCGTGCGCGGCACACTTTCGGAGCAGGGGAGAACCCGTGGCTCCTCTGCTTCTCCGTACAGCGGATTGTGGGTTGGAACCGTGACGCTGGATTCGGTCAGCGTCCCCGCAAATCTCGCAGCCCCTCAGCGACTCGAACAATCATCCGGCGACTTTCCGTTCAGGATTCTCCTCCATGTGGACGACAACGGCGACGTGCGCTTGGTCAAGCAGGTCACGCTCATGGCGAAGACTGAGAACAACGCGACTCGGATTGTTCTCGTAACAGAAGACGAACAGCTCGACGACTTCGAGGGAGTTTTCTCCCGCGACGGCGAACTGGTCGGCCAGCGCATCAGTTCAATCAACTTTCCCTTCTTCGATGAAGCGAGCCAGCCCGGCAATACCCTGCCGATGTTGGCGGGGACAGAGTTTGAAGACGGCGACGATGCGACGACCGACACGCTGATCTTCAATGTCGCGATGGACTACGACGACCCGGTGAATCCGTTCATGCACCGGTTCCATCCCGACCACGACAATCTCGACGCCCTTTTTGAGCCCTTCGACGAGGACTCCGTGGATGTGGTTGGCGACTCGGCGCCGGACCTGGCCTATGCAGACACCAACAACAAAGAATCGTTTTCGATTCTCCGCGAGGTTGAGTTCAAGTTCTCAGGGCGCGATCCCGTGGACGCAGCGAATACCAGCGCCGACTGGCTTTCAACCCGCGTGGGCGGCTTGTATACAGAGCGCATCTACGGTCTCTATCGTACTGATTTTGGTAGGAAAAACGGTTCAACGCCGCTGCCGATCATCACCCCGATTGTAGTCGGCGGTCGATTTGACCTGGTGCAGGTATCAACGGTGGGAGTCCTGAACGATGGAAACTAAGCAGAAGATTAACACTGAGAACTTGGCAGCCAACACAAAGGAAAGCTCGACCATGAGACTCCCCGATTTGCAAGCAGCCGATCTCTTCAGGAGGTTAGCCGCGCCGGTCCTCGCATTGGCAATGATGACCGTGGCGCACGTCCTGCCGGGCCAGACATTAGCCGACCACAATGCGGCGGACCTCTTCGCGGACGCTCCCTATGTCAATCCGATCTCGGAAATTGTAGTTCATTCGGATACCAGTGTGGCCACGGGCGGAGGGATCCCCGCTGTGATGCCTTGCCGAGATTCATTCGACGTGGCGGATACCTGGTTTGCCTATCGGCCGCTCGCGAGCGGAACACTGATGCTTTCCATGTGCGGCACCGATACTGACTACGACGGCATGATCGAAGTCTATGACGGAAACCCTGGCACAGGCGGAACGAAGCTGAACTGCGTCGACGATGCCTGCCCCGGGAATGTCTTTGCACCATCGCTTAACCGGATGCCCGAACTCTCTCTAGCGGTCACGGCCGGGCAGGACTACTTCGTTCGGATAACCGGTTTCATCGCCCTCGGTGGTAACCCGAATTCGACGGACCATATAGGTATCGGATATGTTCGAGTTTCCGGCCCTCAAGGTGACATCGGTGGAGCTGGGAGCAACTTTGGAGAATTTGCAGAATTTACGGACCCTCCGCGGACTAGTCAGTACCTCATGCGCCGGGAGATGGCAAATTTTCCTGCCAAGAGCTTCACTGTCGCCTACTGGATGAAGACGGTTCAAACCGGTGAGCAGTTCTTTCTCTCATATGCAACACCTTCTGGTAGCACGAATGAGATACTGATCGGCCAAAACTCGAGCGATCGCCCTATTGTATATATCCGAGGCGCTGCTTTTACACTTCAGCCGCTCACAGTATCCGACGACACATGGCACCACTACGCATTCACTCGCGAAAGTGTCAGCGGAGCGATGGCGATGTATGTCGACGGCGTCTTGTTTGAATCGTGGACCTCGCAACCGAACAACGAGATACGCGGAGGCGGGACCCTTGTTGTTGGACAAGACCAGGACAATGTCGGCGGCGGTTTTTCTGCGTCTCAGGCATTCACCGGTGGCATGGACGAGTTGGCCCTTTGGAACCGACCGCTGAGCGCGGTTGAGATTCAGGGGCTTATGACGAATCGCGCCGATTCTATCGGAGATGGTCTATACTCATATTGGCCATTCGAAGCGAACGGGATCGCTTCGAATCATAACGAGTACTGTGCAGATGATACCTTGGATGAGTCGGGAAATGGGCAGCACTTTGATCGCGGTGAACCTGCGTGTTCGGACGCGACAGAGGGATACCAGAACACACCGACATGGATGGCAGGGTCTGGGGCAAACGATCAGTTTGGAAAGTCCGTTTCGGGCGTGGGAGACGTCAACGGCGACGGTTACGAAGATGTCCTCGTTGGCGCGCCAAATCGTTCTTCGGGTGCAGGCGCAGCGTATCTAATTTTCGGTGACGCAAATGGCCTGGCAGGCCAGAGCGCCGACACGCTGATACAAGGCTCGACCCTACGATTCAACGGCGAATCAGGGTCGAATGCAGGCACCCACGTTGGCGGTGCAGGCGATGTGAACGGCGACGGATACAGCGACATGTTGATCGGCGCACCGGGGACAAACCGCGTCTATCTCGTGTTTGGTAGCCCGGATTTGGCCGAATCGACTACATTCGCTCTGAGTGGTCTCGACGGGACCAACGGAGCGAAACTGATCGGCTTTGGCTCGGGCGGTGGGTTCTCACTCGGTCGGGGAGTGGGCGACGTGAACGACGACGGATTTGATGACTTCGTCGTGGCGGACCCGACCGAATACACCTACGAGCCGGCGTACGAACTTTATAGCAACCCCAACTTCGAGAACGGTCTTAACTCTTGGAACCCCAACGGCCGCGTCTCGTTCGATAGTGGTTCAAACTCGCTCGTCTTCACGGTTCGAGGCTCCGTCGTGGATGTCGCCGAGATTTTCCAGACGCCCACCTTCTCGCCTTCATACAGTCTGTCGGAGTACATGCGCGTTAAGTATGACTTCGAGGTGGAGCAGTGCGGTGAGTTCGACGTTTCAATTTTTTACTATGGTAGCGGTGGGCTTGTCGGATCTGAAGACTTCCTCATCGATAGCACTTCGACGGGATACCTGAACTTGAATGTACCGGACGGTACGACGGAAGTTGAATCGATCATCAACTATGTCTTCGACCCCTCTGAAACGAATGACGGAGGTGGCTCATGCGCTTCCAGCCCAGCGGAAATCAATGGCTACGCCAATGAATTTAGCGTCAAGCACACTCGGGTTTCAG
>JAUIJJ010000125.1 GCA_030431385.1 bacterium
GGGCGGTTCGAGTGCTTTCTTCGATTCGCTGCGGGCGACGATCGAGGAGCGGTTGCATCTCGTTCCTCCCTACCGCCGAAAGCTGGTGGAAGTGCCGTTGGGACTCGACCGGCCCTACTGGATCGAGGACTCGGACTTCGATCTCGATTTCCATCTGCGGCATATCGCAGTCCCGCCGCCGGGCGATCGCCAGCAACAGTCGGCACTCGTCGCGCGAATGCACGCGATTCCGCTCGATCGAGCCCATCCGCTCTGGGAGATCTACGTCATCGACGGGCTGGAGGGAGGGCGGATCGGTCTCTATTCCAAGGTGCATCATGCGACCATCGATGGGGTCTCGGGCTCGCAGATGATGGAGAAGCTTCTCGATAAGCGGAACCATCTCATGACGGAGCGCATCGACAAGATGCTCAAGGCGAATCCGGAGAAGAGCTACTTCTTCGCGATCGGTGCGGCTCACTACCCCGGTGAGGTTGGGCTCGTGAAGCTTCTCGAAGACGAAGGCTGGGAAATCGAGCGTATCACCAATCCCGAGTAACCCTAACTCAACACTTGAGGTAACTGCACGAAAACTTCCCCCGCCCAGTGATCTGGGCGGGGGAAGTTTATTGGAACTCTGATAGACGACTGACTGGAAAAGTAGTTAAGCGGCCGTCGTCCGATGCGGGTGTCTGTTTCCCGCCCGCCACTGAGTAAAGTACCTGCGGCACCACTCTTCGATGGCAGGTTTGTCGGGGTCTGCTGGATTCATTTCCATCCAAATGTCTCTCCCCTGGCGTTCCGCCTCGATCCACTTGAATCGCTGGACCTCGGCAATCAGATCTGGAAGGTCATCGCTGCTCACCGAGAGGATCCCCGGCTGTGCATCGCCTGTGTTTTCAACGGTAGAGGCGTTGATAACACGCTCTGTCCGCCTTGCCATGAGCCACTGGAGACTTCCCTTGAGGGGGTTTGGAAAGCCGCCCCGCGATGAAAACCAAGCGACCGCGAGCGCCGCAGGGCTTCCTGATGTCATAACCGAGTAGCCGCCAAGCATCGCCATTTCCGCGAGCTCCGCTCTCTCGTTGTCTTCTTCCCGAAGGTACGGAGCGAATTCCGCGGTCGTTCCGTATACCATGATATGAACTCCTGGGCGCGTCGTGGGTCTGCGCCGGGTGAGGTTGGCAGCGGGGGACATTCTCCCCGACCGCACTCGCCACCTGTGCAATACCGGTGCCACAATGTCTTGAGAACGATCCAAAATGCCTTATTTGGCGGGAAAAACGAATTGTGCAATCGATTTCGCACAAGTGGACCGTCCAGCGCGAAGATCGAGTGAATAATCGCACAGCTCTCGTCACGCGATCGTCACGAATTGAGTGTCCGAATTGTAGGAAGCTGTGCAAAACAACACACGGTGGCGCAAAGTGAACACCCTAAGGGAGCTCGAGATACCCGGCATTGCTCACGAGCCCACCCAAGATCGCCGCCCCTCGTCCTCCGGGAAGGTTGTATCTGGTCCGCATTACTGAGCGGGTGTGAGAGCGATCGATTTCGACCCCCCACAATGGCATCATCAACTCAGCGTCCATGACGTACCGAAAGTCGCCGACCTGAAACAGATCAGCGTCAACCCGGCCGACATAACCATCAGCAAACCAAGAGAAGACTCGATACGCGCGGAGGGCATCGGGGTCGGTTACGATGACTTCCGGAAGGTCGCTTTCGACGAGGAGTGCCTTGCTCCCCCCTTCGCGCCATCTGGTTGAGGAGAGCGGCCCTGTACGGAACCCATCAACGTACAGAACCCCCTCGAATTCATAAACACTACGCCAAAGAAGAAGGCTAAGCGGCAGCGCCATCACTCTCCCCCGCTCGATCTGGTGACCGCGCGAATCTGCGATCCGACCCTGCGCACTGGAAGCTCGATAGTGCTGAAGAATGCCCAAACTGAAGAAGACCAGCGAGACGATTACGCCCATTCGCTGAGAGAGTAGCGTCTTCTTTCGCCCGGCGTAGATCAGGCACGCAATCAGAGTACAGGTGTAGACAGGGTCGATAATTGGGAGCCAATCAGTGGCGAAGCGTTTGTTTGTAAAGGGCCACAGGATCTGGGTCCCATACGCAGTCATTGTGTCGAGCGGTGCATGAGTGATGGCACCAGCAATGCCCGCGATGAGGAGTGGCATTCGGACGTCGCGGTATCTCTTGAATGCTAGAAACGGGAGCCACGCGAGCAACCCGATGATCGGCATCATGACGATGGAATGGGTGAAGTGGCGGTGGTAGAGAAATTCCGAGAGAGGGTCGGAGGGCTGCACGAGGAGGACATCGAGGTCCGGGACAAATCCGGCCAAGCCACCGACGAGCATCGAGGCGCGAGGCGCTCGTCGACCAGCAACAGCCACCCCGGCAGCCGCGCCTACAGCGACCTGGGTTATTGGGTCCAAGCGCTGCTACCCCACTGCCGATTCAACTGGGTTCGCTGCAGGTGCTTAGGCCTCACTGCCGCTGAGAACTTCTTCAGATTCGGATTTCCTCGGCATGACCAGTTGCTTGAGCCGCTTGGTCCCTGCCTTGACGTAGTGAAGAGTGTTCTTTGGGCTACCGGCTCGCGAGAGCATTCTGCCGATGTAGCGGGGACGAAGGAACATTCGCAGCAGTCTCTTGCGCCGCCATTCCTGAAGATAATCGCCTGTCATACCGCTGAAAGTTCGGATGGAACCATGTGCGTATCCGGCGCGGGCTGGGTCGTAGTCGGCCTCGAAAAGGCCGTTTTCCAGCGCAATGGTATGAAGCTCAGTGCCGGGCAGCGGGGTCGCGATATTGAAATCGAAGAAGTCGGGATCGAGCTCGCGAATGAAGTTCCAGGTGTCTTCGAGGGATTCCTCGGTTTCCCAGGGCATGCCGATGACAAAGAAAGTGTGGACTCGGAGGCCATTGCGCTTAACGCAGGCCACGGCGTCGCGGGCCTGATCCAACGTCGCGTTCTTCTTCATGTGATCGAGCATCTCTTCGTTGCCGGTCTCGATACCGAACGCCACTACCCAGCAGCCCGCGGCTTTCATGGCTGCGGCGCGCTCGTCGTCGATCGTGTCCACGCGGCTGTTGCAGCCCCAGTGGATATCGAGCTTCAGGTCTTGAATCCCCTGACACAGCTCCAGTAGCCACTTCTTGTTAATAGTGAAGGTATCGCCGTGGAACAGGAACTCGCGGATGCCGTATCTCTCAACGCATTCCTTTAACTCGTTCAACACGCTTTCGACTGAGCGGAAGCGGACAGTGTAATCGGTAAGCAACCCCGCCGGGCAAAAGATGCACTTGGCCGGGCAGCCGCGGTTACCGTGGACGACGGTGAGCGGATTTCCTGTTTCCGGCGAGCGGTAAATGTTGTTCTTGAGTAGATGTCGCGCAGGCAGAGGGAGAATGTTTAGATCGAGTTGGAGGTCTCGCTTGCCCGTGAATAGGACACGCTCGGCGAAGGGCAGAGGGTCGGCCTCGTCGGCGAGACGATCCTCGGCGATGAGCCGCCGCTTGCGCGCAGAGACCTGAGCCTTGCCTTCCGGTTCGAAAAGTTTGCGCTCAGGCTCTTCTCCCAGCCGCTCAAGCAATCCACCGATGAAGTGGATTCCCATGACTTTGCTCAGGGGCGTCCCCGTCGCAATTTCTTCCACCGCCTCTTCCGCCTCGTTGGGAAGAATGACGTCCAGTTCGCCATGATCGCGCAGGACCTCGGGAGCGTTGACGATCAGCGTCTCGCCCTTGGCGAGCGTCAGGATCCCGGGAATCTCTTCCTTGGCAATGAGGCAGGTCTGCAGATCTCCGACGAGTGTTGCGGTCGTCGAATTCACGACGAGACAGTCGGGCTTGAAGGCTTTCAGGTCGGCGAGAAAATGATCCCAACTGCGGCCCGACGCCGGGTAATCCTCAATCTGACACTCGACACCGGCGCGCTCTGCGCAGGCCGCCGACATCGCCAAATCCATCGGCGGAAACACGACCTGAACGGTCTGGTCCTCCACGGTGCACTGACACCGGTCATCACGCCGATAGAGGCCCGTGGGCGGGTTGATGAAGAGAATACGTTGGAAAGGCTGACGCTTGTTCATTCGGCTCCGGTACGGCTAGTGAATTCGGCGGCTCGAGACGACGGCAGCCCGTAGGGCGAAGATTGCCACCTTTTGCCCTCCCAATGCAAGAGAGAAGCCACGTTGTCGATTGTGTCTGATTTTGCGCAATCCGATTGACCACAATGGGTTGAGGCCGCTTAGAATGCACGGTCAGAAAGATGCTAACATCAGTTACGACAGGGAAACTCCGAGCCAGGAGGTTCCCGATGGATTCGATAATGAGGAAGCACTCGATGGTTGATTTCAAGCAATGTAGTCGATTTCTGGGACAGCTTTCAGTGGCTGCCGTGTCTGCCGGGTTACTCCTGGCTGGCTGTTCGACCACGAAGAGCGGCACATCCGTCGGCTCGGGCGGGCAGATGACTTTGGCTGAAGCCAACGAGCGGATGATCGCCGATGGCAGCATGAACAACTACGTCACCACTCGAAACAAGCTCGGGAGAATGACCTACCCCAAGTATCCCGAGGAGGCGTGGAACTGGTTCAACGAGCGCAGGGTCGCCATTGGCGAGACTTCTCTGCCGAAGAACTACCGACAAGCAGCCTACACGGAAACGCTCCGTGGGAATATGAACAAGTCCGCGCTGAAGGTGCGCTCGGCAGCATGGCGCCCGATTCACCCGAGCGGTGGCGTACAGCCTTCTGGTCGCCTCATTGAATTGGCCGTCGACCCAGGCAACGAACAAGTCGTCTTCGCCGCTTCCGCGAGTGGCGGCGTTTGGAAAACGACCGATCAGGGGCGAAACTGGGCGAACGTGACCGACGGATACCTTCCCACGATCGGCATGGGCAGTATCTCGATGGACCCGAACGATTCCAGCATTGTATATTGCGGCCTGGGCGAGGGCGTCCCCGGCGCCTTTTACGAACCGATCGGAGCGGGCATCTACAAGAGTACTGACAGCGGCGCCAGTTGGTCGCTGTTGGGAAACAGCGCATCGATGATCTCGAACGTCACGGACATTAAGGTCCTGAACAATTCGAGCACACTGTTGGCTGCTTCCGGTGGTACTCGCGCCGCAGGCGGTCTCTATCGGTCGACGGATGGTGGACAAAACTGGAGCGAAATTTCCAACGTCGGAAACTTTTCAATCTCGGTCGATCCAGCCAACCGAAGTAACGTCCTCGCGACGAGCCAATACATCAGCCTCAGCCAGACAACAGCAATCCCCGGCGAGATTTTCTTCTCCACGAACGCCGGTCAATCGTTCAGTGCCGCGACTATTCCAGATAACTCCGGAGTCTTTCGCATCGAACTGAGCCGTAGCGGCCAGATTGTTTACGCACTGGCGGCAGGCACAGACGCGAGCATCAAAGGTATCTGGAAGTCCACGAACAATGGTCAGACGTTTACCGCATTGCCGATGACAGGCATTCCCACCTCCGGCGATTACAAGCCCGGCCAAATGTATTACAACTGTGCGATCGGCGTGTCACCTTACAACAGCGATATCGTGTACGTTGGCTCGAATCTCAGAATGTACAAGTCGGTGAATGGTGGCCAGTCGTGGACTGCTGCCTCCGACTGGGCGGGAGACGATGGTCTACCCTACGTCCACGCGGATCATCATTCGATCCGATTTGGGAGCAATAGCGATATCGTATACTTCGGCACGGACGGCGGTTTCTTCGTTACAACCAACGGCGGTACGACGTGGGAGGAACGGAACATCAACATGACCGCCCTCCAGATTTATCGCATGGACAATCACGCGACGAACGAGAACGCAGTCGTGATGGGCCTTCAGGACAACGACAAGTACGTCCGCCGCACCGACGGGACATGGACGCATTACCCCAACTCGTTCGGTGATGCGATGGAGATGCTAAGTTGGCCACCCGATCCAAACGTCTTCTTCGGGGCTAACTATTTCGGCGGCGCAGTGCGAGTCACCGAAGATGGCGGGTCTACTCAATGGCCACTGATCCGCGGCTACCAAGGGAGCAATAACGGAATCCCTGATGACGAACGAGGCGCGTGGATTTCGCCGTTCTTTTACGACCCCGACAATCCGTCGACGCTTTACCTTGGCTTGAACGGCGTCTATCGAACCACCTACACAAAGGGAGTCTTCCCGACCTGGACTCAGATCATTGCGCGCGACACGACCCAGACGCCGAACCAATTGGAGTCAATGACGATCACTCGCGGAGCTACCAACCGAAAGCTGATCTGGTTCAAAGGGAGGCGAGACCAATCCGGGCAGCTGACCGTTGGAATCAATCGGGCTAACCCAGACGGCACGAACCTGGAAAACGTCGCGCTGCCACAACTCGGTTGGGTCTCAGACATCGAAGCCGACCCGAACAACAACGACACCATTTGGATCACCTACTCTAACCTGGCAGGCGGTCCGCAGGACAATAAGCGAATCTTCCGCTCGACGAATCTGGGGACGAGTTGGACGGACATGACCAACAATTTCCCCGCGGAAACTCCAGCGAATACAGTGATGGTTGATCCGGGCAACTCGAACACGATCTTCATCGGGTCAGATGTTGGCATTTTCCGTTCGGACAATGGAGGCAGTTCTTGGACTTATTGGAACGAAGGCCTCCCGCCCGTGGTGATCACTGATCTCGCCTACTTTGGTCCGAAGCGGCTCATCAGGGCAGCCAGTTATGGCCGCGGAATGTGGGAATCGGAGATTGATGAAGTCACAGGCGCGCCAAGCATTCGCATTTCGCCCGAAACTCTGAACTTCAACTAAGCCGAAGTCGGCCGGAGACATATGATGATGATTACGAATACCCTCAGGAAGTCCTTGACCATCGGAGCTATCTTGGCTTCGACCGCTCTCGCGACGGTAGGCATCGCAGGAAACGCTTATGATGTACCCGAGTCCTCTGCCACTGAGTCCAAGATGGGTCCAGCGCTCGATTCGCGCATCTCCTTACCTCCCGAGATCGCAGCACAAATCAATACTTCCCCCCGCGACCCTGCTGGGCAGCGAGGTAACTTGGTCACGGTCCTTAACGACGGATTCGAGGGCGCGTTCCCCGGAGGCGTTTGGCAAGTCTTCCTCGGTAGTGGCGTAATGGTCGATGCCTACTGGGGAAAGACTAATTCAGTAAGCAACACGGGTAGCTCTAGCGTGCACCCCGCCGCGGCAGGAACCAGTGCGATTAATGTCGGTGTCGATTCCTATCCAGACAATATGGGGAGTTGGATGATCTACGGCCCCTTTAGCATGGCTGACGCGCAGGCAGGGCAGATTTCTTTCGCCTTCATCAATGATAGCGAGTTCGGTTTCGACTACTTGTATGCCTTAATCTCTACGACATCAGATTTTGCGGTTTCCGCGCAGTATTCCCATTCGGGCCTTCAGAGCGATTGGGCACCGTTCATTGTCGACCTCGCCAGCCTCGATACCATCGGGTCGGTTATTGGACAGCAGCAGGTCTACCTCGCGCTTTACTTTGGAAGTGATGGATCTCAAGGAGGATTTGGTCCGGCAATCGATGACGTCCAGATAACGAAGCTGACTTCCGGACCAACTCCTTCGCCAACACCGTCACCGACGCCCACCATTACGCCGAGCCCTTCGCCGTCACCCTCGCCAAATGCAACCCCTTCGCCTACTCCCACAGGAGAAGAGAAGACGTTTCAAATCTTTAACGACGGTAATGCTCCACTCCTTGTGCAGAACATCACCAGACAGAATAATGCCCCATGGGTTGATGTCATTCCCCCTGGGCCATATCCCTACATGATTGCACCAAGCAGCAGCGCGAGCTTCAGCGTCTTCGTGAATCGGGCCGGCCTCGCCGACGGCAACTATTCCGAGAAGCTCATCGTGACTTCGAACGACTCGACGAATAGCCCCTATTCGAACGGAGTGTTTGTGAACTTGACGATCGGGAGCGTACCGACTCCGACCCCATCGCCGACGTCATCGCCATCCCCAACCCCTAGCCCATCGCCTTCTCCTACACCGAATCCGACGCCATCCCCCACCGGAGCCGCTGGTGATCCGTTGGATATCGTTCTTGGGTTTACCGGATCTGCCTCTGGTGGCGACGCCAATTCCGACGGTATCGTGGATGTGGCCGACTTTGTCAGAGGTCTTAGGTAAGGACAGCCGCTAGCGCTCGGTTGGCGGTTCCAAACCGAGCGCTGCGGCGAGCCTTTGCCGATGTGCTTGCTCCGCATCAGAAATTAGCAGCAGGTCAAGGGTCTCGGTGTAAGCTTCAATCGCGTCGTCTCGCCTATCACCCCTTAGGTAAAGCTCAGACATTGTCATCCAATGGGTCGCGTCAAGTGGGTGGTTAGCTATCGCATCCTGCTGCATCGCGATAGCCTCATCCAATTGGCCACGGTCGGCTAACATCAGAGCGAGTCGTTCCTTCATCCGGGCCGAATAGGGATTCAACTCAATCGCCAGTCTCATGTCGTCCTCGGCCCCCGCGAGGCGATAGTTTCGACGAAAGTACGCGCGAAGATCATACAGTTCCGCATCATTTGGTTCGACACTAATCGCATCATCGAGCGCGCCGAGGACTGCCTCTGGCGGTTCGCCGATGGAATACAGATTCTCGGCGGTGCGCCGGGACAACTCGGCGCGTACAGGGTTTACTTGATAGTTCCAAACACCCCATCCAAAAATCGCAATCCACACGAAACCAGCAATGGCTAAGCTCGGATGTAGTTGGGCATCGCCAGTGGAATCAGACCGCACACCGCCCGTGTTCCATCCCGCGACCAGGCCAATCATCAGCATCAGGAGCATGAGTGCCTCTCGAAACTCGAGCGTGTATTCCACTAGACTATGGACCAACAGCGCACCGATCGCGACGATGAACGAACAAAGAAGAGCGAACTGAGAGAAATCTCTGCGACTACGAATCTCAATGAGAGATCTGACCCCACAGTAGATACCGCTCACGACAACCGTCAGAAAAACCAGAAGGCCTGCGAGCCCGGTCGACACGCCTTGTTCTACTATGAAACTGTGGGCGCGGATCGTCTCATTAGCACCGGCAACCCTGTATTGAGGGTACAGTACTGCAAACGCGCCAGGACCTCTTCCGAACAATGGCGATTCACTCCACATCGCAGAACCGCTGATCCAATAGTACACGCGCTGCTGCAATCCGCTTGCATTTAGCCACCGCGAATCTTGTTCGAGCGAGT
>JAUIJJ010000126.1 GCA_030431385.1 bacterium
CTGGTCATATTCAAACCACGCACCCGTCGCCGCTTCTGCCTCCGTATCTATCCTAAGGTGCCGCAGGATGTGCCCTATCACCCCCGGACCGAGCACGTTGTGTTCGACGGTTGGATCGAACTCAAAAGCTGTCAAAGCGTGCGTGCCCACGGAATCCTTCTTCACCTCCTCGGTGAGTCTATTGAAGTAATAGCGAGTCACCGCGTCACTGTCAATCTGCTTGGAGACTCCAGTTTCGCCACTAGGTCCGGAGAACCCGCAGGGGTTCTTGGCGAAGCAAAACAGGAACATCCCAGCCTATTCCTTCTGTTCACAGAATTGATAGATTTCCTCGGAGATCGTGATGTAGTCATCCTGTAGTGCAAATGAGTTTTCTCGCGAGTAATCTCTATAAATGAATGAGCGGGTATTCGCGGCGCAGTCTCGATATCTGTCCATCAACCCATGATTCAAGAATACTGCGAGATTGAAGAGTTGCCTTCGACGAACGGGAGATCGAGCTTTCTTTGCCCTTTCGAAGAAGCACACCTCCATCAGCTCCCACCACTCCTTGTCGAAGATCCTTTCAGGGGCGGGATACATGATGAATGCAGCATTTGCACTGTCAACGATGGTCTCGTCACTAAACCTTGATAACTCGGCGCAGATTCGATCATACGGAGCATCTGCCATCGCGAGTAGGGTAAAGGTCGTCAATTCTTCATCAGGGTTTATGTTGCTGAATCTCTCCAGTGCTCGAACCGCGCTGTCGTGGGAAAAGCTGTCTGTGTACTCTGGAAACGCCTTCTTGAACTCCACTATCCGCTGGTCCACTTCAGTTGGATCAGCCCAGAACGGCATCCATGCCAGACAAATCGGTACCAGTAGCCAGAATTTCATCGTTCATCACCTCTTAGAATAGTAGTCGTCATCTCAAGGGAGGTAGCATCTATATCCGCAGATTCGGACGGATTCCTAGTTTGCTTCCTCAGCAAGTCCGCTAAAAGAATAGCGAGTCACCGCGTCTCTGTCAATCTGCTTGGCGATGCGACATTCGTGGTCCGCGTCATCTTCTCCTCTCCGCAAGATTCTGGGACCTTCGCCGAAGGGGAACCGCTTCCGGGGAGTGCCTCACCCCTAACCCTTCTCCAACTTGAACCAATAAAACCCGTGAGGGCCGCAGGTGACCAGGTAGGGGAGTTCGCCGATTTGGGGGAACGGGTTTGAACTGAAGACGTCGATTGGTGTATATCCTGCAAAGTCTCGCATGTCGATTTCCACGTACTGCGAAAAGCGCGAGAGATTGTTAATTACCAACATGATTTCGTCGCCGTGTATGCACAGATATGTAATCACCCGGTGATTCGCTGGGTGGAGGAAATGGACCTCGCCTCGAGCGAAAGCGATATAGCGTTTCCTGATTCGGATCAGCCGCTTGAGCCAGTTGAGAAACGACGATTCGTGACGCGACGCGCTCTCGACGTTGACTCCCTGGAATCCATAGACAGGATCGGCGATGACGGGACAATACAGTCGGCTCGGGTCCGAGCGTGAGAACCCCGCGTTGCGGTCGCCCGTCCATTGCATCGGCGTCCGAACTCCGTTTCGGTCGCCCAAGTAAATGTTATCACCCATCCCGATCTCATCACCGTAGTAAAGAATCGGACTTCCCGGTAGGGTCAGCAGCAAACTATGGAGAATCTCGATCGCCCGACGGTTGTTCTCCATGAGCGGAAAAAGCCGCCTGCGAATCCCGAGGTTAATCTTCATGCGCGGATCGCGAGCGTATTCGGTATACATATAATCGCGTTCCTCATCGGTCACCATTTCGAGGGAAAGCTCGTCGTGGTTGCGCAGAAACTGACACCATTGAGCGTTGGGCGGAATTTTGGGAAGGTTCAGAATGATATCTTCCACCGGTTTGCGATCTTCCCGACGCACCGACATGAACATGCGCGGCATCAGCGGAAAGTTGAAACACATGTGGAACTCGTCGCCTTCCTTGCCGAAATACTCGACCACATCCTCCGGCCATTGATTGGCTTCCGCCAGCAACAACGTTCCCGGAAATTTCCGGTCAACATGCTCACGAAGCTTCTTACAAAACTCGTGGGTTTTGGGCAGGTTTTCGCAATTCGTCCCTTCCTCTTCATAGAGGTAGGGAATCGCATCCACACGGAAACCATCGAGCCCCTTTTCCAACCAGAAGTCAGCGACCTTTAGCAGTTCCTCGTGAACCTTTGGGTTCTCGAAGTTAAGGTCCGGTTGATGACTAAAAAACCGGTGCCAGTAATGCTGCCCGGCGACCGGATCGAAGGTCCAATTGGAGGTTTCCGTATCGAGAAAAATGATTCGCGCATCGCTGTAGCGGGTCGGGTCGTCGCTCCATACGTAGTAATCGCGGTATGGCGAGTTAGGGTCTTGGCGCGCCGCCTTGAACCACTCGCACTCACTGCTCGTGTGATTTACAACAAGGTCCACGACAACTCGAATATCGAGTTCGTGTGCCTGGCGGAGAAACTCCTCGAAATCACCAAGCGTTCCCATGTCGGGATGAATGTTATAGTAATCCGCAATGTCGTACCCGTCATCGCGCAGCGGCGACGGATACATTGGGAGCAACCAGATACAATTTACACCGAGTTCCTTGATGTACGGCAGCTTCTCGGTCAGCCCGATGAAATCGCCAATCCCGTCGGCGTTACCGTCGGCAAAACCGCGAACGTAGACTTCATAGAAGATCGCGTCCTTATACCAATCGGGTTCGCGATTTGTTGCGATTCGCCCATCGCCATCTTCCTGCGTGAACGTACTAATCTCAGAGCTAGACATAGACTGTGCTGGTTCTCCTGTTGGAATTGTTACCCCCCTTTGTTCGTGTCCTTCGCCTCCTGCGGGTAGTACATAATGACGTTGTCGTGAGTCAGCGTAATGACTTCGTTCATGCCGTCGCCATTGAGGTCTTCGGCGATCACTTCGCGCGGCTCGGGGGGCGAATCCAGATTCACGCGACGCGCGACCGTGGAGTCGCTGTCGAAGACCTTGAAGCTGTAAAAGCGAAGCAGGGCGTCGCGCTTTTCCTCGTCCGTTCCCGTGACGAACATTTCGAGCAAATTGTCGCGCATCTCAACCGAGACAACCTCCATCGGGCCGCCAGCGATGAGCTGCGTTGTGTACACTTTGCCGTAGCCACCCTCTTCGACCGGCGAGGAAATCGACGCGATGGTTTGCAGGCCGCCGTGGATCGGGTGTGTATAGATAACGCTCACGCGGTCGTCGCTCGTGAGAAGAATGTCTTCTTTCCCATCACCATCAAGATCGAATACCTTTACTGCGCCATAATCCGCACCGTCCAATTCAATATGGCGGAGGACTTCCCACTGGTCATCGACCTCTCCGTAGACGGTGATGATCCGGTTTCCACGATCAAGCAGGAGGACTTCCGGGCGGTCTTCGCCGCGTAGATTTCCGACCGCCATTGCCGTCAGCCGCGCACGCGAATTGCGCGTGTTGAACTGCTGCTCGACGACCACGTTTTTGTCCTCATCGATGAAAAACGCGCGCACGAAATTCTCCGTCTGGGCGAGGATCGACACCTTGCCTTTTCGGCCTCCGAGGCGGGCTTCCATCAAGCTCCCGGGGCGCGAGCTTGCAAGCAGTCCTTCGAGCACACCCGACGTCGCCGTCAGCTCCTCGAAGGTGCCATCCTCAGATTGCAGAAAAATCTTCGCCGGCTTGAAGTCGACATAGATCACGAGGTCCGCGCGCTCGTCGCGGTTAAAGTCCATCGTCTCCATCCCGATGATGTCCAGACCATCGAGCGGCGACTTACCGGAGGAACTCAGCAACTCGCGTTGTTCGCCCAACTTGCCATCTTCGGAGATCGACCAGCCGAGCAACTTCGGCGAGCGGCTTCCATCCGAAGGCAACACCACAGCGGCAATGTGCGACGACTTTTCGTAGGGGAAAATCGCGACGGCCTTCGGCTCGCCGCTGATTGGAAGCACTCGCGGGAACGGCAGCGTTCCGCCCTTGGCGCCCATGCGCGTGTAGCCAATGGCCTTCTCCTCAGGAGAGAACAGGATCAGCGGCGAGGACTTGCCCTTGGCGGCCGCGACCGACTGGACATTTTGGAGGCCCGAAAGGGAGGGAACCGTCGTGCCCGTCAGCGACCCCGAACGTGTCTGACGCAGGAGCCGCATGATCGAAAGGTCCTTCGCATAGACCAACACGTCAGAGCGACCGTCGCCGTCAAAATCCGCGACCGTCGCCCGTGATTTCGAGGAGCGCTTCTCCGGATCGAAGGCGATGGTCTGAATCTCCGAAACGGGCAGCTGCTGCGACTCGATTTCTGCCTCGCTCGGCTCCGCGAGCTGAAGCTGAACCAGTTGGCGCGTCTTGTTCTGGACCGCGATCACCGAGCCCGGCCCCCGATCTGCCGGCAGCGCCGCAACCGAGCGCATCACCCCCGATGAAACGCTGAACTCCGCCGGAAACGTGCCGTCACCGGACTGGAGCCTCACTACCAGATTCTCGTAGTCCTTGGAATCGTGATAGACGATATCGTTTCGCCCATCGCCATCGAAGTCGAAGATCATCGGCGCGCCGACTGGTTCGCCCGTGGTGTAGAAGGTCTGCGCGGGTTCGAGGTCAACGCCCCGCGCCCCGGCCATCAGCAGGTCAAAGCGCCCCTCGCGGAGCACCATGATGTCGTCGCGGCCGTCGCCGTTCAGATCGCCAGTCGTGACGCCATCTGCCTCGAGGTCCGTCTCCGTCGGTGGCTGAAGCAGCCCCTTATCGCTCTGGTACATCACCGCAAGGCGAGGCGGAGAGGTGGCCAACACCATATCAATGCGGCCATCGCCATCGACGTCCGCGGCAGCGGCGCTTCGAACAATTCGGTCGAGGCTGATCTCCTCCTTTTCGAAAGTCTCGCGGTTCCAATCCGCTCCCTCCTGCTGGATAAAGAGCTCCAAGAGGGACTTCTCGTTGGCAATCGTAGCGATATCGTTAAGGCCGTCGCCGTTAAAGTCAGCAACTTGCAGCGCGATGCTCCGGCGGTTGGCCTTATAGATCCACGGGCCGTCGAGTAGATAGTCGCGGGCCTCTTCGGGCAGCAACTCCGGCGAGGCGATGTTCGATTCTTGGGCGCGTACACTGTTTCCAAGGCTAAGCAGGACGAAACCTGCGGCCAATGCGGATGCAAGGCGCGAGCAGTTGATGATCATTCTAAGTGGTCCTCTCGAAAGGCCGTCCGTAGACGGGAGTTGTTACCATGACCCACGGTGAGGCCCCGAGCGCTTGGTCGGCAACGAAAAACCCGCAGGGCGATTTGCCGGGAAGTCTGACTGGATCCGCTTTTGCTGTAAAAAAATATAAGTAAAAACCCTTACAATGCCGTTGACGTTTGGCGCGGTTTGCCCGAGGTTAACCCCGACGAGTTCACGGGAGCGGATGAAGCCCCTCACCCCCTCTGACATTGGCCTACCTTCGTAGTGCACTAGTTCTGTGATCTAGACGCCACGTGGCGGCTCTTGGGGTGGCTCCAATGAGATTCGTCGAGCTTAAACCAGCAATCTGGAGGCGAGAAACCTCATGAAGAAAAACTCTCTGATCCCTATGACAGTAAAAGCCTGTTTGGCGCTCGCTACCATGGGCTGCGTAGCGACGGCGAACGCTGTGCTTCTTGATTTTAACACACTCCCCGCCGGGAAGATTGTCACAGACGATTATGATGACAATCCCGACATCGGCCTCACAGTTACAGGCATCGGCGGGGCAGACCTTTGCGTCCTATACCCTTCCCATGTTTCTGGCGGCAGTGACCCTGACTTGGAGGGGCCGCCGTTTGCTGGTGGTGGAAATGCGGCCAACGATTTTGTGGGTAATGTCCTGATCGTGCAGGAAGTCCAAAGCCTCGGCGGGGGAGTTTGCCTTGGGCCAGTTGTCCGTGACGCCGCCAGACGATGAGCCTGGGTTTTCTATCATCTTGGACTTTGACTCCGATTTGACTTCTTTCGGCTTCCTTTGGGTGGATCTCGATGATGAAACTGGCGAAGCAGCTGAAATCATCTTCACGGACACCATGGGCACTGCTGGTACGGGAGATGATGTCAATGTGACTGTTGGCTTCGAAGAGTTTCTCGACAGCGGAGCATTCCCCCAAAACTTGGCGGCTGGATCTGTCGGTTGGGATGATGGCTCAGCTGATGAAATCGAGAGAATCACACCGGCGGAACTGTCGGCATATGCTGGTTTCACAATTTCCAGTTTCGACAGAATTCGCTTTAACTGTACGACTAGCGGTGGACTAGGAACATTGTTCTACGACGATCCCAATATCCTTGCCGTCGATCTCGTCAACTTCACGGCGACCGATGACAACGAGGACGAGCTTGGTTGGGAAACTTCAAGCGAGATCGATTCAGCGGCGTTCCACGTGTGCCGCGCAGAGCCAAGTCGCCACCGTTCGGCAAAAGTTGGCCAGCGGATTACTGCCAACCCCATTCCCGCCGTCGGCGAAAATGGGGGGGCGTCGTATAGCTTCACCGATCCATTGCTGCTGAAGGATCGCGCAGAGGTGCGCGGCTACTTCCTCGAAGAGATCGAACTTGACGGCACGTCGAATTTCTACGGGCCAGTCTGGTTCAACGGCTCCTCAGTCACAGCCGTGGGCGACTGGGCGAAGTACTAAGCCAGCGCTTCACAAAGAACACTTCGAACGCCGCCCGGGAAATCCGGCGGCGTTCTTCATTTCAGAACCTGTTCGCGGACCGAGCCTGTCGCGGGCGCGTTGCTTTCCAGTCATTGCCCCCTGGCCCGACCTGCCTCGCCAGCGTCACTGCCCCGGCCAGCGCGTCCAGCGCGTCGTCGTGCGCCGTGTTCGGAAAAGTCCCAAGCTCTTCCCAAAACTCCTCGTCCAGTCCCTCGCCGAGCGCGATCGTGCCATTGGAGATCAGCGGTTCCAGCGCTGCAATCCGCGCCAGCTTGCTCTTCTTCGGGTGGACTGTCTCGATCGGGATATCGGCTCGCCTCGTAGACCGCTGGCGCCGCTTTCTCTCCTCCTCGATCGGCAGAAGCAGGAGTTCCTGAAAGCCCGTGCCTTCCACCGCCACCCGCTCGAAAGCCGCCCGCTCGTGGGCATCGAAGAGCCGGGTGACCTGCTCAGTGGGGGAGAGGCGGCGCGCCGTGAGGCGGTCTACCACCAGCGACCCGTCCGGCAGCAGCACTACCTCCGCGAGCGCCGCGAAGTCACCGCGCCCGCTGCGGCCTCCTTTCCCCAACGCCGCATCGAGGTAGCCGAATCGCCTCCCTGTGCCGGAGGCATCCGCATAGCGGCGGACCGGGATGAACGCTCCGTTCCTGAGCACGCCGACCTGCAACTCGCTCCCCAGCCACTGCGCGCGCAGCGCGGATTCCCCGTCGAACAGCGCGTCCTCCGGACCGAGCGGTTGGTTTTGCTTCTCCTGAAAGAACGCCCGGCGACCTTGAAGAGTCAGCTGAGACATGAGGTCCTCGTAGTCCTCCTTCTCGGGCCACAGTACTTCCGCGCCGCGATCCATTTCGTCCCGGTGCGCCTCGTAGAACTCCCGTGCCGTAATGCGCCGACGTTCATCGCCAAAGTCGAGAAGCCGACGCCGCCACTCGCTCCAAAGCAGGTCATTGTCCGAAAAGCCGATGATGCTCCGCGCCCGGTGGCCGGTGAAATCCGGTCGCCGCAGCAGGTCCGCTATCAGCCCCTTATCGTGCAACACCGTGCCAATCGCGAGTAGGTGCGTATAGGTGTCGCCCGAGTACTCGACGATCTCGGAAAACCATTCACGCAGTCGCATGCGGGAGCGCGCAGACGTCGCCGCGCGGCTCGCCTCTGCGTCGTCGAGGATGATCTTTGTGGGGCGAAATCCTTCGAAGTTGATCCCACGAATCTCCGTCCCCGCGCCGTATGCTTCCACTTGTACGTTCCCGAACTGCAGCGCCCGCGTCGTGAATCGCCGCTCTTGAGAGGCGATGATGCTCCACCGCGAGACCGAGCCATCCTCCAACTCCCGGCGCAGCGCCTTGAGCCGTTGCCGCGCCTGGGCCTCCGTCGCCGAAAGGAGCAAGATGTAGCGCTCCCGCTCGAACAGAATGTCGTGAAGCGTGAGCACAAGACTCACGACCGTCGACTTGGCCGAGCCGCGCGGTGCGGCGAGCGCGAACCGCAGACCACGCCTCCCCGGCGGCCGACCGATGCCCATCTCACCGTGCCAGCGGAAGAGCCTCCGATGCATGGGCGCAAACCTGAGCCGACAGTGTGACGGCAGCACCACGCGAGCGAAGAACTCCGGGTCGCAGGCAAATCTGAGCGCCAGCAGTTGCGAGCGTTGGCTGGAATTCAGCCCCTCAATCTTCGTCAAAAAGGAGCTGGCGGAGAGCGTCTGTATCCAGTCGGGCACCGGCGCCATGTTCTTCCTCCGTGCTGATGGATTTCGCCAGCTTGGCAATTTTCAGCGCCCTTTCAAGCGCGGTGAGAAACATCGAAAACTCCTTGAGATCGCAGGTGCTTCCCTGCGATTCAGCCTCAGACAGCACTGATTCAAATAGGGTTAGCCAGCGCTCCATCTTGGCCGCTGAGTCAGCCGCCAAGGCGAGCGCCGTTCGGGAAAGTTCATTGGGCGTCATCGCCTGCCCTCCTCCTTCGTATTGGCGGAATCGAAATCCGCCGGAGAGCCACAATCGCCGGGAAAGCGCCCTTTGCCGGACACAACGCTCGATGCCTCGCGGTCACCTGTTATGCTGGAAATACAGCAGATCAGCGCCGTTGGCGCGGCCTCCCCGGTGGACCGTGAGCGGCATCCCCACGACGATGCTTTCTGTTGGCGACAAAGCACTTGCCACGAAACCCAGCCATTTCTAGGGTTAGGGCAGTCTGATATCTCCGGCTTTCCCCCAAGCTCGCCCGGTGATTCACGCTTAATGCACATAGGGATCGAGGTCTGAAATCACATGATCCGTGAACAAGTCCTTGTCGGCCTTTTGGGTCTGGCAACCACGCTTGCAGTAACGACGATCGGGAGCGCCGCTCCTGTTACCCATGATGTCCGGGCAGAAATGCTCGCCGCCTATCATGATTCCGCGATTCAGATGAAGGAAGCACCGGGTAACGCGGTGCTCTTCTATCCGGAAACGATGTCCATTCAGGAGATCATCGATCGCTCGCGCGGCGATGCCGAGACCCTTGGCTTCAAGTTCGTCAAGACCCTCG
>JAUIJJ010000127.1 GCA_030431385.1 bacterium
TTACGGGCACGGTGCTGACAAAAAAGCGCGGCGGAGATAGTCATGGGTAAAGCCAAAAATCCTCCAAAACAGGCTTCTAACGAGTCTCGCGCTGTCCTTCGCATGTACAAGCACAGCCCGCAAAAGCTGAACCTTCTGGCTCAGCAAATCCGCGGTCTGCCCGTGCAAAAAGCCATGGATCAGATGCAGTTCTCGCGTAAGCGCGCCGCTGCTGACGTTCGCAAGCTGCTGAAAAGCGCGATTGGCGGATGTCGCACCAGAATTGGTGATGCCGCCACCATCTGTCGAAGTGCCGTGATTGTACCTGATGGAGCCGGCTACTACTGCGGCGCTGTAAGTGTCATTGTTGCCGGGGGATGTATCGGCGATGGACCGCAGTTTGTTGGTACCGCCCAGCGTGCCGCCCTTCCAGTTATCGTTTCCGCCACCGATCCCATTGAGGATGTTTCGCCAGTTGGAGGTTCCTCCCCATGGGCGGACCTCGGTCGTCAGGGATGGCGAAGTAAAGTCGTCGACGAGCACGTCGGCGGCGTTTGAACTTGCCGGAGCGAGCATTAGCAATGCAGCTCCTGCGATGATTGCTGACTTCAGATAGTTCATGGCGGGTGAAAGTCCTCTCAGTGAGTGTGGGGTATTTTGCGCCTATACCGGGGAGTTTCCCCCAAATTAGGCCCTAAAGCAAGGGAATAGTCATCGGATGAAGCCTGATAATTAGCAGCAATATCAACGTTTTATCACCCAAAGAACACTGATGGAGATCTCAGGATGGAGGGCAGATCGAAACGTCGTCCTTCACTCTTGCGCCGCATGGGGAGGCTTCACTAGCGTCCCACCCTCTGCCATCCGGTGAGGTTTTCGATAGTGAGACCAAACGGTTGTGCATTGGCTCCGGTCACTTTCCCGTGTGACTGCGTTAGCAGAATCAAACGAAGAACCCCAAGACGGAACTCCAACGATGAATGAAACATTAAGCCGGGCAATGGGAGCGCTGATCGCCCTCTCTTGCCTCCTCTCTACCCTCCCCGCTCAGGCGCCCGAAGAAGTCAAAATGGAGGTGGTCCCAGTTGAGGACCCCGCCGCCAACGCTGGCCCCGCGACGGTGACGATCATCGATCATCCCGATCAGATCCCCGACGATTTTTGGACGCATGGTGGCAATGGCGACTACAAGCTCTCCAATGACTTCGCGTCGTTCGTGATCGGGGGGATTCCTGAAGACGACTCCAGCTACAATCAGGCGCGTCAGGGGAGTGTCCTCGACATTTTCTCCAGCCCAAGCGCACCAGAGAACTTTCAGCTTTACCAGCCATTGCTCTCGCTAAACCGCAGTCGGTCGATTCTCTCAGACGAGGTCACCTACGGCGGGAGCATCGGTGATGGTCGGGCCACGGTCACGGTTTCGGGGCACGACCAAACAGTCCCCGGCGTCACCGTCGAAACCGTTTATCGGATGGAGAGCGGATGGCCGGGGGCGCTCGTGCGCACGACCGTTCGCAATACCGGAAAAGAGAAGGTTACCATTCCGATTTTCGGTGACTACGTTGGTTGGGGGGCGATGGGACCGTTTATCCCGTCCCGCGGGTGGTCTGCGGCTGGAGCAATCGTGCCCGACACGGAGTTCGTTTTCGGAAGGCTCTATGATTCGCTGATCATGATCGCTCCGCTGCGTGGCATGATGGAAGTTCGCCACAACGTTCGAGAGTCGGTACTCGTCTACGCGACAGACGTTGAGCTCGAACCCGGTCAGGTACAGTTCTATGATCGCTGGCTCCTCACAGGTCAGAGCGACCCTTCGAAACTCTACAGCTTCGTAGTCGAGAGCCGTGGCAAGGGTTCCTATGGCTACCTTGCGGGCATCGCGAAAGAACGCGTTGAGTTGGATGACGGTACGATTCACGAGGCGGGTCCCGTTGCGAATGGAGAGGTCAGGATTTCTGTGCTCGAACGCAACGACCTTCCGATGGATCAATACCTGACGCGCCCCTACATGCTCGCCAAGACTGATTCCAATGGCGGCTATCAGGCCGCCCTGCCTCCGGGTCAGTATCACGTCAACATCTGGGACGGCGCTCGAATGTACGAGGAGAACCATCTCGGCATCAAGATTCAGGCGGGCAAAGCCAGCGCAATGGATCAGGGGATGTCTAGAGCCTCGACTCTCGTTTATGAGATCGTCGATGCGGATACTCAAAAGCCGCTGCCTGGCAAGATTACGCTGATGCCGCTTCGAGGAAGCCGCCCTGTCGAGTTGGGCGATCCTGGACAACTCACGGCGTCGAACGTGATCTACGTTCCCAACGGTCGCGGAGTCTCCTCCATCCCCGTCGGCAACTACCGAATCGTCGCTTCCCACGGTAACGAGTACCACACGTCAGAGAAGCGCGTTACGCTGCAGCCGCTGCGAAACGAGTCGGTGCGCTTCGAGTTGAAGCGTGCCTTCAATCCCGAAGGTTGGATTTCGGCCGATGTGGGCGTATTGACCAACAAGTCGGCACACTCCCGCGTCGCGCCAGCCACGCGAATCGCGACGGCACTTTCCGAGGGCCTTGATTGGATCGTCACTGTAGATGCCGGTGCCGAGCCGACGAACCTTCAACCGATGATCGAGCGCATGGGTCTTCAAAACGAGCTACGCGCGTCAGCCGGTTTTCACCTGAACGGTGGCGCCTCTGGTGCGCTGGCCGATCTGATCCTTTTCCCGGTCGATCTGTGCTCGGCGGGCGACGACGTTGACTTCACGCCTGTGCTCAATGCCGAGAGCACTGAGAAAGCCGTCGAGCTTCTTCGGGCAATTTGCCCCGCTGCGGTGCTTGTTGCTCACCGTCCAATCTTTCCGACAGTCGGATTTCTGACTCAGCAGGGCTACGACTTCAATACGGGCGAGTTTCCCGACGAAGAAATGTTCGCCGATGTCGACGCGTTTCAGGTCTGGGAAGGCAAGCGACAGGGGATCGTTCAGCAGGCATTCAATGCGTACTACGAACTTCTCGAGCGCGGCGCGAAGGTCGCCGCCATCGCCTACAGCCTCTCCACCGGTACGTGGAACGAGGAGCCCGGCTATCCCCGCGTTTACATCCCTTCCAGCACCTCAAACCCGGCCGAGTTCGATATGGAAGAACTCTCGCGCAACATCAAGCAGGGCGTTGTTCAGATTACCAACGGGCCGTTTATCGAGTCGACTGTCAACGGGCAGCCAATGGGCAGCATGGTGACCGATACCGATGGCTCCGTTGACGTAGAGCTTAAGGTCTATGCGCCGAACTGGTCGAGCGTCAGCGGCATCACGATTAACCTCAACGGTCGCTTCTCGCGCAAATTCATCCTCCCATCGGGTTCGTTGGACATGGAGGCAGGGCTTGTCTATCCTCCCGCCGAGCGGCCCGGCGAGGGCACGTTCAAACTGCCGGTTCGCAAGGACTCGATCCTTACGATCGTTGTTGAGGGCGACCCCGGCCTGAATCAGGACCCGGTGAATCCCTTCCTCATCCCAGGCGCTGATGGAAGCACCCCACAGGGCCAGTTGACCATGGCAGTGAGCGCGCCCGTCTACATCGACACCGACGGCAACGGACTGCTCGACCTCGATGTTGTCGAACAGGAAGAAGAGAGCTTCATACCGCCGTTCTGATTCGCGACGTCTACACGTAGTACTTTGATTGCACCGGGCGCCGCCCGGTGCATTCTTTTACCATCCTCCCAATTGAGAACGAGATGTATGAGCAGAGCATTCACAATTCGACCGGCAGAGCGGGGCGACGAGACGGACATTTGCGACATGATCCACGAGTTGGCGCTCTATGAGGAAGCTCCGGGGGAGTGTCTCGCCACACCCGCCGCGATCAAGAAGTCGCTATTTGGCAGGAAAAAGGAGGCAGAAGCCTTCGTGGTACACGTCGCTGGCGAGGCAGCTGGCTTCGCTCTCTATTTCCAGAACTACTCCACGTGGAAAGCCAAACCGGGTTTGTACCTTGAAGACCTGTTCGTACGGCCGAAGCATCGGAAGTTGGGAATCGGGAGAGCGCTACTCAATCGGCTCGCGTTGGTGGCAGACGAGCGGGGGTGCCCTCGCATCGAGTGGGCTGTCCTCGAATGGAACGAGCTTGCCAAGAAACAGTATCGCAAGATCGGTGCGGCTCCCATGGACGAGTGGCGGACGTGGCGTCTTACCGGCGACGCGCTGAGGGCGTTTGTCGCTCAGGCCGCTGCAGAGGAGTCCTCCGCCGAAGAAAGTGATGTCGAGGCGCCCGCCCCTGCCGCGGACGTGTCGACCGATTCGGATGCGATCGTCGTGTACACCGATGGCGGCGCACAGCCGAATCCCGGAATCGGTGCCTGGGCCGCTGTCCTGAAGAAGGGGAGCTACCTCCGCGAAGTCGTCGGCGGCGAACTGGAGACCACCAACAATCGCATGGAACTCATGGCCGCGATCAAGGCGCTGGAAGCCATCAAGCGCTCCGCCAAAGTCGAAATGCACACCGACTCGCAGTACGTGAGGAACGGCATTACCAGTTGGATTACAAAGTGGAAAAAGAATCGGTGGATGCGCGGCAAGAACCCTGTTCTGAATGTAGATCTATGGAAACAATTGGACGAACAAAATCAGCGCCACGAGGTTGAATGGAAGTGGGTTCGAGGGCACTCGGGTACGGAGTTGAACGAGCGATGCGACGAGCTTTGCAACCTTGAAATCTCGCGGCTTCGTAGCCAAAAGAGGGCGAAAAGTTCCTCCTAGTACGAAAACTTGCCCAACCGACTCGCGAGGTTTGTCACTAACCTAAAGACATCAAATTTACTGGAGAATACCTTCATGCTGAAACACGCTTTCTTTGCTGGGTTAATAGCTCTGTCATTCGCCGTCCTCGGCTGTAATATGTCCGTGAACAAGAGCATCAGGATCGCGGCTGGTGCCACACAAACGGGTGGCAAGACGACCGTGAACGGTAGCATCTCCGCTGGCGATGGCGCCACCGTGACGGGCGGGTCGCTTACGACTGTCAACGGAAGCGTAAAGGTCGGAGACAATTGCAGCGTTGAGGACCTTTCAACGGTAAACGGATCGATTCGAGTCGGCTCCAACTCGACCGTGCACGATCTTGACAGCACGAATGGCAAGATTGATCTCGGTCCCGGTTCTGCTGCGAGGTCGGTCAGCACGACCAATGGAGCAGTCGATTTGGGCGCGGAGGCTTCCACTAGCGGCTCGATTGAAACTGTCAACGGCGCGATTGAACTTGTGGGACTGAACGAGGTGGGCGGCGACGTCTCAACGACCAACGGCGCGATTCGGATCACCAGTGGGCAGATCGCTGGCTCTCTCCAGAATACAAACGGCGGTATGCACCTCAAGGACGGAACGCTCGTCGAGGGCGGTTTGAAAGTAAGAAAGGGAAACAGGAAGAGTAGCAAGAAACCCGTCGTTATTATCGGTGAAAACTGCGAAGTGAAAGGGCCGATGGAATTCGAGCAGGAAGTCGAGTTATACATCCACGAATCGGCAAAGACAGGACCCATTACCGGTGCCGAGCCTGTTAGCTTTTCTGGTGAGAAACCGGTGCGCCCTGCGGAGTAGCTTACTGCGCAGCGCCGATGTGAGCAGGTGGGTAAACTGCGAGCAGATCCTCGCACATATCGATCACTGTTGAGGAGCTAACACCCGTCATGCAGCGGTGATCGATGGGACAGTGCCTTAACAAACACGGCGCGCAGGGAATGTCCACGCGGGCGATGCGGGTGTGATCGCCAACCGGTGCCGTTGTCACCCAGTCGGTACTTCCAAAGACCGCGACAAGCGGTGTCTTCATTGCGGCGGCGACGTGCATCGCGCCGCTATCGTTGGTAACGTACATGTCGCACCGTTTGAGAAACGCCATCAGCTCGCGCAAGGACATTTGGCCCGCGCCATTTACGAATGCGCGGCCGCCTGCGTTGCAAACTTCCTCCGCCACCGAGTGTTCCTTTTCGAGTCCAGTCACGACAACTCGCGCGCCGTGGCGCGCAGCAAAGTGGTGACCCACTTCAGCGAATCGCTCCGGAAGCCAACGCTTGGCAGTGCCGTAGAGAGCCGCTGGGTTGATGCCTAGTAAGAAGTCGTCGCGGCCAACGCCTTGCGACTCCAGCCACTCGTCCATCTTCGCCTCTTCCTCACTGGTGATTTTGAGCAACAGGGGATCTGGCGGGTGAGGCTCTTGCTCCCAACCGTGAAGCAATCTGAGGTAATATCGAACCTCGTGGACGGCGAGGTCTTCTGGCCGCAGGGGGACCGGGTGCGTGAGCAATGAGCGCCGCGCGTCTCGATCATATCCGACACGGTACTGAACGCCACCAGCAGCGAAGAGGGCCGCTGAATTGAGTGAGTTTGGGAGAAGAAAGCCCAGGTCGGGCTTTAATGCTCGTAGCTGAGCGGCGGCCTTTCGAAAACCGCCGGTGCTTTTATCGTCTATGGCCCAAATGTCATTGATGTGCGGATGGTGCTGGAACAGGGGGGCGACGCTCTTGCGACCCAACAGCACGATCTCAGCATGAGGGAACAATGTCCGAACGCGGGCGATGAACGGTGTGTTCATCACGCAGTCGCCGACCCAATTGGTTAATCGGATGGCGATTGTCTTGGTCTCTTCAGGAGGTACCCAGCGCATAACGGGGATTGTTTTGTCGGGTGGGGGCTACGCGGGAAAGCAGAATCTACCGGTAGAGGTCCCATCCGCTGTTGGTATTTGTGAGCTCCAGCGACTGAATCCACTGGCGAATGATCTCGACGCCTTCCTCGTCAACGCGGCTGGTCGCGAGCGGAGGCATGCGATGCCCTTCTGTCGTGGAACTCATCCGGTAGAGGAGAGTCGAGTGATCGGGTTGTCCGGGGGAAATGATCGCGGCGTCTTTGATGCCGAAGTCTTCTTGGGGGATCACGCTCACCGCGTTCATATCTTCGATTGGTATCTCGTAACGGAGGTCGATGTTGCGTCCCGTCGGTCCGCCGGGTTGGTGACAATTTGAGCAATTGGAGGCGAGGTAGGCACGCGCGCGGCGTGCTAAACTCTCGTTGGTGTCACCGTAATCCACCATCGTGGGGAGCCTCGCGGGGTCGCCTGCCGGTTCGTCAAAGATGCTGATCCAATCCAACGCGCTGATCTGGTTATCCTCGACTCCCGAAGTCGGATAGGTGAACCAATGATTCAACTGGGGAGTTGATACGCCAAGCAGATGGTTGGATGCGTCGGTGTGACAATTGAGGCAGTCGGCGCGGCTGGGGTAGTACCAGTGGTAATCCTCCATAACGCCTTCTGAGTTGATGTAGGGGAGCTCCCGTTCCTTGAAACCCGTCAGCAGAACGGCGTCGGTTTCATCCTCGTTCCACTCGTATGTAAATCCGTGCCACTCACCATCCTTGCGAATGAGAAGCCGCGTTTCGATTCGTTGAAGACTGAGTACCGGCGAGCGTTCATCCCGTGGCAGGATGAAGTTCTTAACGACGATCGTGCCCTCGGGCATATCCCACCCGCCGTAGGGCGTCAGGTGCGCTTGGTCCAAACCCGGGAGTGCCAGGTAGCGCTCCTTCTCTGCTCCGTCGGACCATAGCTTCGCCGCTGGTTCGTAAATGTAGACTCCGTCGACGTTGTGGCCGCCGCCGCTGCCTGCTTCGAGGAGGGCGGGAAGATCTGAGAGCTTGAGAGGAAACTCGCTCGGTGTCGGCGCCGACACGGGGACAAGCTCATAGATACCTTTCGGCGCGCCGAACCCGTGTTCGCCGAGAAGCACCCGGCCGTCGCTTGTCTGGCAATAGGCGGTCCATCGCCTGCCCGGAGACTCGACGAGAAGCTCTGCAGAAATCGTGCGCCGACCGTCGAAGTTGAGCGCGTAGACTTCCCCGCGATAGATGTTCGCAAAGATGTATCTTCCGTAGAGGGACGGATGCAGACTCCCCGAGTAGACGCCGCCGCCCATGATCGCAGAGGTCCCCTCGCCATGAGCGAGGGCAATGGCAGGGAAGGTGAATCCATCCGTCGAGCAGTCGCCAATTCCGCTACAATCCATGCCCTCGAACAACCCCCAGCCGTAATTCTCGCCGGGGCGAACGATGTTGATCTCTTCCCAATCATTATAGCCGACGTCGCTGACATAGAGGTAGCCGTTGATGCTGTCGAAACTGATTCGCCACGGATTGCGAAAGCCGTACGCGAAGATCTCCTTGCGAGTGAACCCGCTGCTGGGGCCGCCGTTGAAGAATGGGTTGTCAGTGGGGATCGAGTAGAGTTGTCCCGCAGTGCGGTTGCTCACATCGAGGCGTAGGATCGAACCGTAGAGGCTCGCCGTGTCTTGCGCCCAAAGTCTTCCGTCTTCAGAGCCGCCGTCGCCGATCGAAACGTAGAGCATTCCGTCCGGTCCGAAGCGCATGTCGCCGCCCAAATGAAATGCGTAGGGCTTGCTGAGTTGGATGAGGACTTCTTCGCTGGCCGGATTGACTACAAACTGGCTTGGGTCGTCGTTGGTAAAGCGAGAGAGGCGACTCGGAAATCCCGGGTTGATGCCCGTACAGGCTGCGGAACCCTCGGTGTAGAAGACGTAAAACTCGCCATTGGTAAGGTAGTCGGGGTCGAATGCCAGCGATACCAATCCCTGCTCGCCGAGGAAACAGGTGTTCAGATCCAAGAACAGTTCGACGTCGGTGATAGGGTCGGGGTCTGCAATGTCGGGGAACGTATAGATTTGGCCTTCTTGGCAACCGGCGAAGATTCTGCCGCCCCACGGTGCTTCCTGAAGAAATGTAACGCGCGGAATCTCTATGCGAGGATAGACGCGAGTGACCGTCATCGGATCGACGGAGTCCGACGGGAGCTCATCGATGATGAGCTCCGTGTTTTCAAGACGGGGCAAATCGAGGCCATGGGGCGCGCCAGCCAGTATGTCATTTGGCGCGAGCAGGCTCATCAGTGTGAGGAGAAGTAATCTGGCGGGGAGGTTCATCAGCTCAAGACTTCGTAAAGAAGCTCGCCGGTTTCATCAAAAAAGCCTTCGCTATCGACGCAATAGACGCCCGCGCACTTCTGCGCAAGAAACTGTGCCGTTAGCATGGCGACGAGCATGACGTTGTCGTCCTCAACCATCTCTTCGTCGAGGTCGATTGAGTAGGTTACGATGGTCTCGTTGAGGATCTCCTTGAGCGAGCGGGCCTCGTCGGTGCTGTCGCAGGATTCCAAGTGCTAGCGCAGTTTTTCTGTGTG
>JAUIJJ010000128.1 GCA_030431385.1 bacterium
GGATACGGAGATTAGCGCAGAGTTTCGCGAGATGATTCGAGCGACCATTCCTGAACTGCCGACGGCTCGTCGGCAGCGATTTGTCGAGGAGTTCGGGCTCTCGCTTTATGATGCGTCGCGGCTCACTTCGCAGATCGACCTCGCCGTTTACTTCGAGGAAGCTGTTTCAATTCACGACAACCCCAAGGGAATCGCCAATTGGATGATTGGTGAATCGCTGCGTTGGTTGAACGATCAGCCCGAGGACACGACGATCAACTCGTTCCCGGTCAAGGCTCCCGCCATCGCCGAGTTAGTAAAGCTCATCGACGACGGAACGATCACCGGAAAAATCGCCAAGCAAGTCTTTGCGCGTATGATGGAATCAGGAGACTCGCCTGCGACGATTGTTGAGCGCGAAGGTTTGAAGCCCATTGCGAGTGACGATCTTGAACCGGTGGTGGACGAGATACTCGCGGCGAACCCGCGAATTGTTGAACAGATTCGCGACGGCAAGGAAAAGGCGATCGGCTCGCTGATTGGTCAGGTCATGAAGAAGACGCGCGGCAAGGCCGACCCGGCACTACTGACGCCGATGATCCTCAAGAAAATCTCGGCTGAGTGAATATCTCACGGCGAGAGCTGTAAGTACTAACGGAGGTTGTTAAAACATGGGATACCAGTTCGCTCCCCCGCCAAAGGACAAACCACCAGTTGCCAACGGCCAGCCGGCCGCTGATGCACCCCAAGCGCAGCCGACTCAATCCATGAATGCACCGCCCCCTCAACCTCCGCCCGCTGACCCTCCATTTCAGGACTGGCGGAATTCGCGGAACGATTACGAGAGCATCGACATTGGCCACAAACCAGGTGGTCTATACGACGACACAGATATGGCGCGCGGTGAAGTCCAGTATCAGATTCTGATGCGGGTAGTTTGCGGGATTGTCTTTGGACTGTTCGCAGCGCTTCTTTCGTTCTGGCTCATTTCACCGGTAAGCAGTCTCATGTTCTTGATCACTTTTGTCGGTCCCTTTGCGATTGTTTCGATTCCGATTTTTGTATTTGGCGAACCGATTGTTAAGTGGATCACAGACTCGCTTACGGATTTGCTAACGTAACGTCTCGCTATTGCTCACCATTGACGTCGAAGATCAATCGCTTCTCAAAATCTTTGCGGTGAATCGGCCTGCCCCCTTCAAACACAACCATGCTATTGGGGTAGAAAGGGATAACATTCATCGGCTTCGGGTATGCTTCGTCGCTATTGCCGGTTATGAACGTGACTCCAACTCCTGGCAGGTTCGGATGACGACCGGTCAGAAGCAGGGATTGCTCGCCTCCGCTAAATTCTTCACCATCGATAGAAAAAGAGCCTTCGTCGAATCTGAGGTCCAATTCCATTTCCGCGAGAATTGACTTCACGGCATCTGATGAGCAGGCATCTCCCAGAACAAGAACTGCTGAGTCGTTCCATCCAACCGGTGCTTCCGAAAGGTCGCTGTGGATAGAAACCTGACCATCTTCATAGCTATCCCTGAACACGTTTATGTAGGGACCGAGCTGCTGCGATTGATCAGCGCTTACTAGAACCACCAACTGGTCACCTCGGCGGGTTGCATTCGTGGTTGGGAGCCAGTCGACTCTCAGTACGTTTCGGAAAAGATCGTAACCGGGGTCCAGCTCGATGGTGGCGGGCATTGATGGGATGTTCTGATACTGGATCAATGTGCTATCGGCGCGCACCGATGCCGTTACCGAGTCTCTCATTCCCGATTCGAATGAAACCAACGCAGGAACCTTTGCCTGAAACCCAATAGGGGCATTCAACGCGACGCTTAATGTCTCACTCTGTCGGTCCCAAGTCACACCAGAAACATCAAGCGTGAGTGCGCCACTACCGTAAACCCATTGCGTGAAAAAGTTGGTGAGGTCGCAGTTTCCGGATTCCTCGAACACATCCTGCAATTCAGACCAACCAACGACGCGCCCCACGTATCGATCGTTCAGCAGTCGAAGCGCCGCGAAGAAATCCTCCTCGCCTAACTCCATACTTAACATGTGAAACACCATCGCGCCCTTGTTGTATCCGATGGTTCTGTTGGCTCCGCCCTCTTGGCCAAATGTGGCCAATGGCAGATCGCTTTGGTCTGATAGTCGGCTGAAAGCGTTGATCGCATTGCGGCGATAGCCACGTGCTCCCTCTTCGTTTCCATCCAGAACATGTCCGTAGTGGTTCGTCAGGTGGCTCGTAAGGGCCTCACACCAGTTCCCACCTTCATCATCGACTTGAATGGCGTTACCGTACCAGCTATGGACAAATTCGTGATCGATGTAACCGTGAGTCGTCTGCGAGCGCTCGCCCATGTCGATGACGACAGAGCTCAACAACGTAAACCCGGGGAACGCGAAACCAGAACTGAAGAAATTGTCAACGACACGGTATTGCTTTGCTGGATAGGGCCCAAGCAACGGTTCGTACCTATCGAGGTAGCCAGAGACTGCCTCTGCGAGACCTGCCGCATGCTGGGATTGCGACGGTTTAAGATGGAGCGCGATCTCCAGACCATCGTGAACGTAGTTCTGCACTTCGTGAGGACCGCCGACGATTGTGATGCCTCGAACCGGATATGAGGATTTCCAAACTGTACGCTCATCGGAAGATTCACCCGACTGATAGCCGGATACTACGATCTCGGTACTCTGCATTCGATTCACTGATACTCGGTAAGTAGACATGGAATGCGCATCAATGATTGGATACCAAGCGCCGGTGAGGTATATTCCTTCTTCTCCGATCGACCTTCTCATTTCAAAGTTATGAATCTCGCCGGCTCGCTCGCCACTGGTGTGGTCCTGATAGAAGGTAGCCTCCCATGAAATGTGTAGTTCGGCGACTTCGGAGCGATTGGTGAGTGTCACGTTCCATTGGCGATCATTGTCTTCGCCTCCGCGTGTCGATTCAACATAGTCGAGCACATCGGTGTGGGTGCTCCCTTTTACCGATTCGAGCCGTGCCCCGTTCGACATACTAATCTGTACATGTTCCTCTGCTGGAAAGGTAACGGTTTGAGAGCCTCGCAGGGTGTGAAGTTCGGGAGCCAACTCGACGATCATATCATAGTGAAGATTCTGAGCAGAGGGAGCATCGAGTGTCGAATCGTGACCATTGTTCCTTCCGCATGCGAGGGAAGATAGAATTGCTGCCGTCATGGCGTAGGCGCACAATCGATGCAAGAATCTCAAAGTCATTTGGAAGTCGAATCCTCTTCTGTACTTTTTTCTTCGATCCGGGGACTCTCTTCGCGAAACCTCTGCAGGGCAAGCTGAGACAACCGGCACAATCTGAGGTACGGCCGCAGGAAGTATTCCGCTGTGCGATGTAGGTCAGTTCCCAGAGTCCAGGCGAGGATTCTGTGGAGCCACACGAGTTGGTCGACGGTCTATCGGTGTGCCTATCAAACCGCCGATAGAGTCACTTGTCCACTCTTCCGGTACTTATAGGATGTATTCTAGCTTCTCACTCAACGTGGGAGCCACTAGGTGTTCAGCATTGGCGAGCCACTCACCTATTTCACCTGGAAACCGATCGCGCTGGGAATTGCGAGTAGGGAATCGCCCGCGTCGATGATGGATGGGTCGATTCCCTCGTGGAAGGCTGGGAGGAAAAGTTTGACGATACCGCCGTTGCTTTTCTGGCCGCCGCCGCCGAGGGAGGTGATGCTGGCTCCGCTTTCGATGGTGACGGTTTGTGCGGATTCTGCGTTGATGAGGATTCCGCCACCGGCACCCCGGCCGCCGCGCGAATCGCTCACATCGCCAGCTAAACCTTCTTCCGGTGGAACTGCGTTTCCTCCGTAGATATTAGTTACATAGTTGTATGGTTTGTATGCGTTTCCACCAAACCATCCGTTCGCTTCGATCTGTGCCGTGTAAGTAATCTGAAGTTCTTCAGAGGCGCGGAGTACAATGGCTCCCCCACCGTTTCCGCCGCCACCGCCACCATCTCCTGGATGCCATATTCCAACTCGTCGGATTCCTCGGACTCCACCGGCACCACCACCGCCGCCACTCCCCATTTGGACAGATTCATCTCGAAGAATCTCACCCGTCCCTTCCGGGGCGTTGTACCCACCATCCATCCCGTTGTGAGCTTCATCTGTTGAGCCTTGACCGGCAAACTCACCGTCGCCATTGCCGCCGTCGCCCGGGTTGGAGAAGTGTGCATCAGTTCCACCATTCACAACCTGTAGATATGCGGCGGTTCCTCCATAACTCGGAATGGAGAAGATCCCATTGATTATATAGGTACACCCCGCCCCACCACCACCTCCCGAGTAGCCAGATCCAGATGCGGTGAGCGTGCCCGCGATTTCGATGCTCTGCGCACCGATGTCCACACGCCCCTTCTCGCTTTGAGGAAAACCGTCGTAGGGCGCGACGGTTACCGTCGCTCCCTCGGGAATCTCGAATCGGCCAATGTTGGAGTGCATGCCCCAGATCACATCACCGTCGGCGAGGATGAGGTCGGCCCCTTGGTGGTCTTTCGGTAGGTGAAATTGTGTGGTATCGATTTCTAGTTCGAGGAATCGCCGCGTCTCGACATGCATCACCGGCGAGGTTACGACATCGGAGTCTTTTGGAAGGAAGACCTTCACCGTGCCTCCGTACTCCGCCTTGCCCGCGCCAGTCGCGAGAACCTTGGAACCGCCTTCGATGTTGATGGTCTGTGCCATGGAGAGATTGAGCGAGACCCCGCCACCGGAGCCGTGCGAGCCGCTCGATCCGCGCGCGCCTTCGTCGTCGAATGCGGTGTAGCCCAAACCCTGCGTAAAGGGTGTGGCGTCCGCGCCGCCGCCGCCCGATGCGTTCGCGCCCCGGACTCCTTCGGCGAGGATCTGCGCGGTAGCGCCAAAGGTGAACTCGTGGATTGCGGTGAGCGAGACAAGACCGCCGCCGCTACCACCGCCACCCCCGCCGCCAGCCTGGTTGAGGACTTCGTAAGTGCCTTCCCAAAGCGCGCCCCCGCCTCCGCCTCCGCTGCCGCTCCCCATCCATACGAGCGGATCGTGCGACGTGTCGCCGACGACGCTATACGGATTGCTGCTATAGATGGCGTCCCTGAAATGGTATCTTGCCGGGTCGGCCTGCTGGGCAGGAGTTGGCGGTTCGGTGAGACGGTTTGAGTACGCCGGCTTGCCGCCGTCGCCGGGAGCATAGCCGTCGCCATCGCCGCCACCGACGCCTTGAATCTCTTGTCCGGGGACGTTACTCGGCGGCGCGCCGCCGGGGAAATCGTAGCGGGGTTGACCGGATGGTTCCGGGGCGGAGACCCAGCCGCCTTGTCCGCCGCCACCGCCAGAGTAGCCAGCGCCTGTGGCGTCGATGGTCCCCTGAAGATCGATCAGCTCAGCGGTGAGGTAGAGCTTACCGCGACCGGATTCCTCGTCGCCGTCATAGGGGGCGATGTTGACGGTCGCTCCCGAAGGCACCGTGAATTCGGAAATGTTTTTGTGAGTTCCCCAGATGATATCTCCGTCTTGGAGATGAAGGGGGCTGCCGCCGTGATCTGTCGGCGGGTATTCGGCTGCGTGTGTAGCACAGCAGAGCAAGGTGCTCATCACGATCAGTAGGTATGTCTTCATGTCGTTTTTCCCGGATGGTGCATTTTTGAAGATCTCCGGCAAGCATGTACCACAGTTGGCCCGACCATCAACCAATTGTGAAGCCCGGTGTAGAGACTCTTGCCGCTCTAAACCGCCGCAGATAGCTGTGAAGTTTTCCGCACAGATGCTGGATGGTGCACGGATCGCCGTGAATTTTTCCGCACAATTGGTCGAGGGACGCCGGTCCTTGTGAGGCACGGATGGCTGACTATACTAGACTTAGGGTGTCAACTCAATCGACATGGAAATCGGGAACAGCGCTTGCCTTTAGAGAGGCTGTCGTCACGAGGCAAATACTCATCAAAAGGACGCATAGCTATGAGAAAAGAAGATATGTACCGGGAAGATGGAATTCAGGATTACCTGAAGAAAATTGGTAAGCACCATGTTTTGACGCGTGAAGAAGAAGTAGCAGTGTTCCAGCGGTTAGAGGGGGGGGACGAAAGTGCCCGCGAAGAGATCATCCAGTGCAATCTGCGCCTCGTGGTGAAGATCGCCCTGCAGTTCAAGGGCTGCGGCGTGCCGATCTCGGATTTGATTCAGGAAGGCAATATCGGCCTCCTCAACGTGATTGATAAATTTGATTGGAAACGCGGCTTCCGTTTCTCGACCTACGCGGCGTTTTGGATCCGCCAGGAAGTTCAGGCGGCGCTCCGCAACCAGGGCGTGATGATTCGCCTCCCGATTCGCAAGGCCCGCCTCATGGGCAAGATCGCAGATGCCATGCGCGTTTTCAACGCCATGGAAGGCCGTGACCCGAACGTTGAGGAAATCGCGGACTACATCGGAGTTGAAGTCGATAAGATCAAGATGATGATGCCCATGCGCGAGGCCATCGTTTCCCTCGATGCAGAGCGCACAGAAGATGGCGGTCGCCTGATCGACATTCTGCCCCACGAAAACACCCCCTCTCCGATGGATCGCATCAGCGAATACCAGACGCGTCAGGCAGTAAGCGACGCGTTGGACTTCCTGAGCGATCGTGAACGAAAGGTGATGGAGCTGCGATTTGGCCTGCGTGGAGGTCGCGCATTGAGCCTGCGCAAGACGAGCAAACTCGTCGGCCTCAGCCAGGAAGGCGTACGCCGTGTCGAGGCGCGGGCGCTGGATAAGCTCCAACGCCCCGCGATCCGTGCCCGCCTCGACGGGCTACTTACCGCCTGACCACCTGCTCAGCCTGGTCAGGGTATCGGGGTCGGTCCGCGAGGGCCGGCCCTTTTTGTTCATGAAGACATGTTCAGTGGTTGCCGTCGCGATGTGAGCGTTCCTCGCGTAGCAATGCACTTCGTAGGCAAAGACCAGACGTAGTCTGGTGACGCTCACAATGCGTGTTCGAATCGTCAGCAGATCGTCGTAGAAGGCCGGCTTGCGATAGTCGATTTTGACCGACGTGACGGGTAGAAGTAGGCCGCGCTCTTCCCACTCGCGGTAGCTCTCGCCGCAGGCGCGAAGCATCTCCGTCCTCGCGTTCTCCATGTAGACCAGATAGCGGGAGTGATGAACGAACCCCATCTGGTCCGTGTCGGCGTAACCGGTACGAAACTCGTAATTGAAAAACTGTGGTTGATCGGTCGAGGATTCTTCGTCAGTCAGCGGAGAAGTCCTCCTGGATTTTACTCAAGGTCGCTTCGTCGGCCATGTCGCCGAACGTGATCGAGTCCTTGAAGCGGCCGAGGTCCAGGTGCATGAGGGTCCACTTGTTGTGGGTGTCGTGGGCGACGATATGGCCGAGTTCGTCCTTCCCCCAATAGACCGCGTCCCACTCCTGGGTGGGTCCGAATTTGATGTGAAACTTGCGGCCCCGGATGAACTGCTCGCGCTTCTCGGGCTCGTTGATTTCATCGGCGGAGAGCTTCTTCACGGCCCAGGAGCTGAACGTATCGCTGGCCGGGACGGGCACCGGCGCCTGAGCATCGATCTGAGGAACGTGCTTGCGATCGATGAACTTGAGCAGGTGGAAGATGATCATGTCGCGTTCCCAGCGACCGTTCTGGATCAGTTGGCTGAGGACGCCTGCGGAGAGCCGGCCGACGGGGTCCTTTTCATAGGCGTAAAGGGGCATCCCCTGCGGAATGGCGCGTCCGTCTTGCTTGAGAATGTAGACGATGTCGTATTCTTTGGAGGGGTTGGACTCCTTGAAGATGCCCATGCTGTGATCTTCGAATACCAAAATGGTCCCGGGGAGGATGTGCTGGTCCTCGTCGTAGTAATCGACTTCCCGCTTCCAAGGAAATCGCTTCGCCAGTTCTAACTGTGCGGCGCCCAATGTGCCTTTTTGTGGGGTGTTGTCGATGGCTGGCTGAGCTTGGGGCTGCGGCGCCGGGCGAGGAGCCGCTGGAGACGAAGGGGGACGATTGAACTCCGAAGACGGCGGGCGCGGGTTTGCCGATGACGAGCCAGCACGGGGCGGCGCACCGGCAGCTGGTGCCTCCGGCGCGGCCGGAGGACGCGGCTTGCGGTCCTTTTTAAGAATCGATTGAGCGAGTTTACTCAGATACTCATCGGCATCCTGAGAATCGCCGCCGCCGAAATCCTGATCTTCAGGCTTATGTTTGATTGAGAACATACCTTCGTGGAATCCCTCTCTCCTCTGGTTCGCCTGGCGGGTTGGTTACAGTCCACAGACCCGAAAGTGTATGTCCCACTCGCCATGTGTGTCAACTGCGTGACTGCGAATTGAACCAATTGTCTCGAAGCGGAGGACTGGGCCACAGTCGCTCCACTTCGGGCGATTTATTGGGTGGCCTTTTGGCCTTTCCCTCCGCGGCGGGGCGGCTTCTCTATTGGAGGCCTGATGGTAACCGCCCCGCAAACGCATTGCGACCGCACCTTGGCCCAGGCGATGGGCGACGGATGGCGCGCTCTCATGGGCAGCTCCGTAGGCGTCAGATTCTGGACCGGCCTGCTGTTCCTGCTGCTTTTGGCGATGCTTCCTTTTGGTCGGACGGGCGACGACGCGGGAGGGATTCTCGCACCGCTGACTGTCGATAGTGGAGTAATGTTCCGCACCCGACCAGCGGCGGACTTCTTCTCAGTGTACGACGCGGGATCGCGGGCACTCAATGGGGTCGATCCGTACACGGTGAATTCGGATACAGGCGGTGCGGGGTACCGCGCGCCGTATGTTGCCACCTTCCGCTACCTGCCGATCACCGTTTACTGGCTGGCGGTGCCATTGAACGTGCTGCCGCCTTGGCTCGCATTCGGGACCTGGTGCGCGTTTAGCCTGGGGCTGATCATTGCAAATTTTCTGCTCTGCACCGGTAGACGGCCCGAGCTATTGTGGCTGTTTGCCCTGATTTGGATGGGTTGGTTTCCACTCATCGCAGAGCTCCACATGGGGCAGTTCAGCCTTCTCATGGGGACGCTACTGCTTTGGGGCTGGGACGTCCTGTCGAGAGGGGGTAGTCTCGGCGGGGCCGGGTGGCTGCTCGCGACGCTGATCAAGGTCTATCCCGTCGCCATGATTCCGTCACTGTGGCTTTGGGGACGGAGGTGGCTTGCAGGCGGCGCGGTCGCGCTCATCGCCGTGACCTCCATCGGGTTTACTT
>JAUIJJ010000129.1 GCA_030431385.1 bacterium
CTGAAGAAGTTGGAACAGGATGGTTAAAGTTTCACCGCCAGCCGATTTATTCCTGCGGCATTGCATTCGTTTCCATCTTTATCGCATTGATTGCGTTAACGTGGCCGACCCAAGAAGGCCCTGGGTTTAGACTTTACGACGAATTGTTTCGCATCAAAGTCGAGCCGTGGTTTGGGCAAGACTATATCAGTTTCCCCACCGAGCAGGATCAAATCGAAAACATGTTCAAGTTCCTTGAACTAGATGAAACACTCCTCGCGCCGATAGACGCCGCCACAACAGGTACTGTGTCGCTGTTTGTGCGCGTTGAAAAGAACGGTGGGTGGGAGAATCCTGCTGCGAATAGCGCCTACCACCCAATACTGGACGAATCAATGACGCAATATCATGCGCAAGTGCTCCCTCGGGTTTTGGAGCTGTTCGAGGAATCGAACAGTGAATTGGAGCAACAGATTTTCCAGGATTGGTCTCAAGCAGACACGATCCAACTTCACTATTTGTTTCTATCACTGGCGAAAATGGACCCATACCCAAATCCGCTGCGAAGAGCAGACGGTATTTACACTAAGGAATTCCCCGCGATTCCACTATTAGTTGAAACGGACGAGTAATACAGTTTTCTCTTGTCAGCACGAAGTAAATTCAGAGAATCAAGACATCTAATCGATGCGACCCCATCGACCAGTCTTGCAACCGCATACACAGAAAAAGGAACTCCAATGAGTCAGAGCACGGCTGTCCCTGATATTCAATCGCAACTCCAGCAATTGGACCAGGACCTCGAAGAAGAAAAACGCAGAATTGAAGAGAAAGCCGAAGAGCGTCGGAAGGCCCTCATCGAGCCGGCCAAATCGCGCTTGGCGGAAATCTCTAAACTTCGTGATGAACTTGATCGCGAAGAAGCGCATTTGCTAATGCTCATCGGCGACAAAAAGTCACGTCGTCGACGTCGCGGCAAGCGCATGACACGAGCACACAAGAAAGAGATCGTCGGCCGCTTCATTAACGAAGGCCACATTCGCGATCAGCAGGACCTCACCAAGCAACTCCGCGCCGCTCTCACCGACGAGGGGTTTACCTCGAACGATTACCTCCCCAGCGGATGGGAAGCTCGTAGCAACGGAATGCGCGGCACGGCAGCCCGCACGACGTTCCTGCGCAGCTAAGTAACACCTCCACGAAACACGCCCGGCCCCTTCCCCGCCTTGACCCGGGGAAGGGGACGGTTTATTTCAAGCCTCCCGTCGGCGGTTCCGCGCTGCCCAAGTTAGCTCGGGAAACCCGATCCGGATTCGAATAACTATCCCATGACGCAGCAGCCCCTCCGCGCTCTCCACATCGGTGACCTCCACTTTTGGGACATCCCGCTCAACCCCATGGCGTATCTTGGGAAGAGGGCGGCTGGTGTCGGGAACCTCATCTACAAACGCTCCCGTCAGTTCCGGAAGGCCATCGCGCCCCAGCTCGCCAGCCGGGTCACAGAACTCGACGTCGACACGATCCTCTTCAGCGGCGACTTCTCGACGACATCACTCGCTTCCGAGTTCGCTCAGGCGACGAGAGTTTTCGAGCCAGTCGTCGAAAACACCAACTCGAAAGTCGCCTACGTGGTTCCGGGAAACCACGATTGCTACACGAAGAGCGACTTGGGGGCGGAGAAGTTTGCACGCTGCCTGCCAGCACCGTTCATTCCCGTTCGCGGCATCGAATTCGTCATGTTGAATCAGGGCGTCGGGATGGTCGCGATTAACGCCACGACCTCGAACGGAATGGATTCGTTCGGCAGGATTACGGAAGAGCACCTCCAGTTTGCGCGGGAGAAAGTCCTTCCCGCACAGGATCAGTTCAAAGCGCTGTGGATTCTCTGTCACTTTCCTGCGGAAGAGCCGCCCGGTGTGCTACGCCATGATCGCGGCGATCAACTGCGCGGTTCGGAGCCGCTCCTCGACCTCTTGAAAGAGATCCCCCAGCCCAAGTTTTGGCTCCACGGCCACCATCACTACCGCTGGGCTTTTGGTAGCCCCAAGGTGCCCAACCTCGTCTGGCTCAACGCCGGTGCACCGTTGATGATGCGTGGCAAGACCCGGCCGGATCTCGGGTTTCACCAGTTGGTTTTCATGAACGATGCGACGCACCTGTATTCGCATCGGCGCGACCCAGCCAGCGGCGATTGGCACCACAAGGCGGTGCCCGTGCCCGATCAAAACGAATACGTCAATTTGCAGGACTGGGAATAAAAGCGAATCCCCGCCGGCGGACCGACGGGGATTCGAGGACTCTCATTGGAAGCAATCGATCAGACGTAGGGAACCGTGCGGGCCGCTGTCTTCTCGGTGCTGTTTTCGAGGGCCTTACGGGCGCGCTCGACGATTGCCGTGAACCCGGCGGGGTCATTGATGGCGATCTCGCTAAGCATCTTGCGATCAAGCTCGACATTGGCCATTTTGAGCCCATTGATCAAGCGGCTGTATGACATGCCATTGAGGCGGCAGGCGGCATTGATACGCGTGATCCAAAGGCGACGGAAGTTGCGCTTCTTCTGCTTGCGATCGCGGTAGGCGTACTGCAGGGCGCGCTTGAGCGTTTCCTTGGCATTCTGGAACAGACGCCGACGGCCGCTGTAGTAGCCACGGGCAGCCTTAAGAACTTTTTTGCGCCGACGGCGCGAGGCAACGTTATTGATTGCTCTCATTTAATCAGACCTCTTCTAAATTCTCGTCAGTGGTGGTGGTTCGAGATCAGGGCTTTAGCCCAGAATCAACCGGCGAATTCGCCGCTCATCGGCGCTATCAACCAATGTCGGTTGCCCAAGGCGACGCTTACGCTTGGGGCTCTTCTTGGTCAGGATGTGACGATGATTCTTCCGCCTGCGCTTGATCTTGCCTGTTCCGGTCAGCGAAAAGCGCTTCACAGCGCCGCGTAGACTCTTCATCTTCGGCATTGGAATGTCCTTCCTTCTGTATTTTTGCCGGCCTTAGTCTTTGGCCGCGTGTTCCTCTGTCGGTGCTTCTTCCTTCTTCGGTGCGCCGACCTTTTTGTTCGGCGACCAGTCCTTCCGGCGGGTCATCAGGAAACTGACCTGCCGTGTCATGCGACCGGGGATCGTGCCCTCCGGCTCTGCGATATCTGCGAGACCCTCACGAATGGCCGTGATGACTTTGTATCCAAGTTCCGGGCGGGTGATTTCGCGACCGCGAAAAATCACCGTGAACTTCACCTTGTCGCCCTTTTCGAAAAACTGGCGTGCTTTTTTCAGCTTTGTCATGCGGTCGTGCTCGTTAATGGCAACGCGCATCTTCACTTCCTTGACGGAAGCCTGGTGGCCCTTTTTCTTCGACTCGCGTAGCTTCTTCTTCTTTTCGTAGACAGCTTTCTTGTAGTCGTAAATACGACACACCGGCGGGGTTGCTTCGGGAGCCACCTCCACCAGGTCGAGCGCCGCTTCCTCGGCTTTCTTGCGCGCCTCGGCAATCGGTACGATACCGATCTGAGAACCATCGGCCCCCACCAGGCGCACTTCCGGGACACGAATCTGCTCGTTCGTGCGAAGAATATCCGGCTTGCTGATAACCACACCTCCAGAAAGAAAAAAAATCGCGACGAAGAGATAACTCTCCGCCGCGGAAATTCACGCTCAAAACTTCTTCGTGATCCAAGACCCGGCAACTGCCTGATGAAGGGCGTCGATGGGTGAGAGGCGGAGACCTCTACTTCGTAACGGCGCGAAGGAAACGCGACCCACCCCTCCCCCGTCAACGAAAATCGACAGGGCGAGGAGGGGGCGAGCGCACCTTGCGGAAACACTGGAAACGCGAGTTTAACCACAGATAAACTCAGATAAACACGGATAGAAAGCCTGCCGAATGGTGGAGAGCTGGCCCCACGATCCGCGACCAGCAGGCTCGGCGTTCACGAATCATCGGTGTTCATCGGCGTATATCGGTGGCAAATCGGTGCTGTCTTGGCGTTCGCGGGCGCCGGTGGTTTCCGGCTTCCGGGTTGACATGCTTCACCTCCCTTCTTCACCCTTCCGCGTCTTTCGGGGGGCGCTCTGGCGTTCTCCCGCGAGCAATGAGTTAAAATCAATAAACAAGGCCCTACAGTATGGCAGACGTCCTCCCGTTCGCCGGAACGCGATTCAATACCAAGGAAAACAAGGCTGATCTCTCGACCGTGATCTCACCTCCTTTTGATGTCGTCTCACCCGAGATGCGCAAGGAGCTCCACGAGCGCGGCGAGTTCAATATGGTCCGCCTCACCACCGGCTTTGAGTCCGCAACCGACGACGAGTTTAACAACCGCTATACCCGTGCCTCCGAGTGCTACAAAGAGTGGAAGATGCGCAACGTGCTGGTCGACGAGCAGCGCAAATGCTTCTACCTCTACGAGCACCAGTTCAAGCTCCCCGGCAGCAAAAAGGTCTACACGCGCACAGGTTTCTTCGCGCTGGTGAAGCTGCAAGACTACCGCAGCGGTAAGATCCGGGCCCACGAAATGACCTACGAGGGGCCGAAGCGCGACCGCCTCAACCTTCTCAAGGCCTGCCAGGTCAACCTCGAGCCGCTCTTTATCCTCTACCAAGACCCGACCCACACCGTTGACAAGATCATCGAGGAAGCGAAGAAGAACAAGCCCCACGAGGACTTCGAGGACTCCGATGGCGACCACCATCGCGTTTGGCTGATGCACAAGAAAGACCCAATTCTTCAGATCAATCAGGCGATGAAGAAGCTCCGCCTCTACATCGCCGATGGGCACCACCGCTACGAAACGGCACTCACCTACCGCGACGAAATGCGCGAGGTGACGGGCCGCCGCGATGGTCGCCAGCCATGGGATTTCCTCCTGATGTATCTCAACAACGCCGACGACGAGACGCTCTTCACCTCGTCAATGCACCGCGTCCTCTCCCGCGAGTTGGGTATGGACGTGGACCTCGATGAAGTCCTCGAGGACGTTGAGGAGTTCTTCGATATCAAGCCGATCAAAATCGACCTCAAGAACCTCGACAAGGCGGCGGATACTGTTGAAAAGGCCATCGAAGTGAAGCGCGGCGTCAAAACCGCTTTCGCCATGGTGCTCCCTGATGGCCGCTGCTATATCCTCAAGCTCAAGAAGGACGCTGACATCAACGAGATGGTCGAGGAAGAGTTCATGAGCGAGCTTGTAAAGTCGCGCGACGTGACGATCCTCCACCAGTTCATCATCGCTCGTGGCTGGATCGGAAACCCGGAAATGGAACTCGCCGCCGACGACATCATTTACACGCGCGAGATCAAGGAAGCGATCAGCCTCGTGCGTCGCCGTAAGGGCTGCGTGGCCTTCATCATGAACCCGATGAGCCGCGAGGAAGTCCTCGAAATCGCCGAAAACGGCGAGCTGCTCCCGCAAAACTCCACCCACTTCTGGCCAAAGGTCAAAAGCGGATTCGTCATGAGAGACCTCAACGTCGGCTTCGGCTAGAGGCTGGGTCTCAGCACTATTTATTTAGCCACAGATCGACACAGATGAACACGGATGCTGAGAGTATCTGAGTTCATCCGTGTCCATCTGTGGCAAATTTTTTTGGCCGCACTCTCCCCCCTCTCCCATTGACATCAAATCCCCTCGCCGCACCCTTTCACCTCCGCGACGTGGTTTGGTTTGTAGCGGTCATTTTAGCATGAAAGTGTATCGGCATGGCGGAAGAAGCTTCCTCTGCGAGTCTGGATTTTGTGCGCCAGATCGTGACAAATGATAAGGAAAGCGGCAAGTGGCAGGGTCGCACGTGTACCCGCTTCCCTCCCGAGCCGAATGGCTACCTGCACATCGGCCACGCGAAATCGATTTGCCTGAATTTCGGGCTCGCGAAGGAATTCGGTGGGAAGTGCAATCTGCGCTTCGACGACACAAACCCGACGAAGGAAGAGCAGGAATACGTCGATTCGATCAAGGCCGATATCAGCTGGCTCGGGTGGGAGTGGGGAGAAAGCGAGTTGTACGCTTCCAACTACTTCGAGCAGCTGTACGAGTGGGCGGTTGTGCTCATTCGCAAGGGTCTGGCTTACGTCGATGATCAGTCCGCCGCCGAAATCCGCGAGAAGCGCGGGACGCTTAAAGAGCCCGGCCTGGAAAGCCCCTGCCGCGAGCGATCCGTCGAAGAAAACCTGGACCTGTTCGCGAGGATGAAGTCGGGCGAGTTCCCCGATGGCTCCCGCGTGCTCCGTGCAAAGATCGACATGGCGTCGCCGAACCTGAACATGCGCGACCCTGTTATGTATCGAATCCTCCACGCCAATCATCATCGCACTGGCACGACGTGGAGCATCTATCCGATGTACGATTGGGCGCACGGCCAGAGCGATGCCCTCGAAGGGGTGACGCACTCGATTTGCACGTTGGAGTTTCAGGACCACCGACCGCTTTACGATTGGTTCATTAACGAGCTGGAGCTTGATCACCACCCCCAGCAGATCGAGTTCGCACGGCTGAATGTGACCCATACCATTACCAGCAAGCGGAAGTTGCTCGCGCTGGTAAAGGAAGGGTTTGTGCGCGGTTGGGACGATCCGCGCATGCCAACAGTTTCTGCGCTAAGGCGACGCGGGTTTACTCCGCTCTCGGTTCGCAATTTCTGCGAACGGATTGGCGTCGCGCGTCGAGACAACATGGTCGAGTTTCAGCTACTCGAACATTGCCTGCGCGAAGATCTGAACAAATCCGCCCAGCGTCGGATGGCAGTGATGAATCCGCTGAAAGTTATCATCACCAATTTCCCCGAGGGAACCGTTGAAGAGCTATCCGCTATCAACAACCCTGAAGACGAATCGGCAGGCTCGCGCGTTGTTCCCTTCACCAAGGAACTCTACATAGAGCGTGACGATTTCATGGAGGATCCTCCGAAGAAGTTCTTCCGTCTCGCCCCCGGGCGCGAGGTGCGGTTGCGCTACGCGTTCTTCATTACATGTAATGAGGCGATCAAGAATGACGCGGGCGAAGTGATCGCATTGCACTGCACCTACGATCCGGAAACGCGAGGCGGCAATGCCCGCGATGGAAGGAAGGTGAAGGCGACGATGCACTGGGTTTCGGCAGAGAAAGCGCTCGATGCCGAGGTTCGACTTTATGAACACCTGTTCGCCGTCGAAGACCCCGCCGCCATCAGCGAAGACGAGGATTGGAGAGATTCGCTCAATCCCGATTCGTTAGTAGTTAACAACAATTGCAAGCTGGAGCCGAGTCTCGGCGAAGCCTCCCCCGGCGATCGCTTTCAGTTTGAACGCATTGGGTATTTCGCCTGCGACCCGGATTCGACCCCCGGCAAGCCGGTATTCAACCGGGCGGTCACGCTGAAGGATAGCTGGTCCAAAATCGCAAAGAAAAGCTAATGATGGGAATTGCCATCACATGACCATCAAGAGTTCAATTTCGGCGCACGGCACCAACCGTGCGCCGAGTTGTTTGATACCATGATTCATGTTCTGCATATCATTAGAAGCTTCGCAGGTGATGGCCCGAACCGCCTGTTGCTATCGATACTTAGGTACTGGAGTCGCGACGACCTCCGCATTTCTGTACACGCAATTAGCAATGATGGGCCCATGCGTGACGATCTCTCCCGCGAAGTCGATCGGTTGGGTGGGTGTGTATCTGCCAGTGGGTTACCAGATTCTAAGGGGATCAGATACACTCACGTTCACGCGCATCTTCTCCGCCCTGACAAGCTGGGAAGGAAGCTATCGGCACAAATGAAACTCCCCTACTTCATCACAGAGCACGGGATTCATTCGTGGAGTGAGAAGGGCCTCTGGAAGCGCCCCCTGGTAAAAGCATGGTACAAATCTACGCTTCCCGAAGGGACAACCATCATCGCCATCTCGCCAAAGGTGAAACGCGACTTGGTCGATCAAGGAATCGACTCGAGTTCTATCGTTGTGATTTCCAATGGTATTGATACTGGTGAGTTCACAATAAGTAGCTCTCAAAGACCTCACAGGTTGAACATCGCTCTTGTGGGGTCGTTGATTGCACGGAAGAAGCCATTGTTTGCGGTTAACGTCTTCAATGAGATTTACAAACAACATAACAATGCGAGATTGCTCGTTGCCGGGGTGGGTCCACTTCAAGGAAAGATGGAGTCTCTCGTTACTAAACTGCAGATAGATAGTCGCGTCGAATTCATAGGGCATACGAACACGAGGGAGCTGTTTTCGGATTCAGACCTTCTCCTACACACTGCGGACGACGAGCCGTTTGGGCTTGTCGTCGCTGAAGCGATGGCGAGTGGTGTTCCCGTGATCGCGCGAGCGGGAGGCGGCGCGGATGCGTTGTTACCACCAGGGCCATATTGCAGCGCAGTGGATAGCAATGTTCCAACGATCTGGGCTAAATCAGCTGCTCAAGTATTGGAAGCGAGCGCGCAGGACTTGGACATCGCCGCAATGAAACTCCGTGGGCATGTTGTTAGTAGCTTTGATGTCTCTAAAACCAGCAATCAGTACCTACAGCTCTATCAAGGTGTTAAAGCCTGAGCACTGCGATCGAATTGTCGATCGGGATCAGTTTGTCCGGATCAGTCATGGGTGTGTGCAACTTTGGCGGTTGCAAGAAGCCTAAAAACCCCCCGCGAGTTTTTTGCCTCTGGCGTTCTCATCTCTCGTTGCACGGGCTGCCGAATACGGGCATGATCGCCGCCATTCTCTGCTCCGGTTGCCGCTCCTATGAGTTCTCCCGTCGATCTCGACAATCACCCTTTCACCGCGAACCTGAACCCTCGCCAACGCGAAGCCGTCGTCCACATGGGCCAGCCGCTCATGATTATCGCCGGCGCGGGCACGGGTAAGACCCGCGTGATCACCCATCGCATTGCCTACCTCGCGCGAGTCGTCGGCATTCCACTCTTCGAGATCATGGCGGTGACTTTCACGAACAAGGCCGCGAAGGAAATGCGCGAGCGTGTGTGTCATTTGTTGGGCATGCCGGATACGCCGGGTTTGGCGATCGGGACGTTTCACTCGCGCTGCGCGATGATCCTGCGCCGCGAGGCCGCAGCGGCGGAGTTGGATCAGTCCTTCGCGATTCTCGACGACAACGATCAGAAGCAGGCGATCAAGCGCGTGTTAAAGGACCTCAAGGTCTCGCCCAAGCTCGTCACTCCGGGACAGGTCCAATCGTTCATCAACC
>JAUIJJ010000130.1 GCA_030431385.1 bacterium
TAGGGTACTCGCGCGATGGCTTCCAATCGTATTCCATGTATTCGGCGGCCTGCCGAGCGACCACTTCGCCTGTCAGGCGCGCGAGCACATGAAGCGATCCGTCTATCCCGGCAGAAACACCGGCGCAGGTGACGAACTTTCCTTCGTCGATAAAGCGAGCGTCCTCCACAACCGTGACGGCTGGCGTCGAGGTTCGCAGAAACTCCATGACGCTCCTGTGGCTGGTGACACTCTTGCCGTCGAGCAATCCGGTCTCGGCGAGGGCAATGGCCCCCGTGCAAACGGACATCACGACTTCCGCGTTTTGCGCCTTCTCGCGAATGAAGTCCAGAACATGGGCCTGACGAATCGGCGCGACACGCCCGCCGGGGATCACCAGTATCGCCGGTTCCGGGCAAGTATCGAAGGAGTAGTTTGGCAAGACCTTGAGGAAGCCCTGACTGTTGATCTGCTCACCGTTGTCGCTCACAGTGAACACGTCGAACCCTTCGAAACTGCCAGCCACATCGAAGACCTCACCCGGCCCGGCAAAGTCCAGAAGCTCGACGCCATCGTAGAGCAAGATCGCCACCTGACGTTTTCCCGAAGGCGTTGTCGTCGCCATTCTTTTCTCCTCCGCCGATTGAGAGATCGAAAGGCACCCGAGCATCAGAATGCCTGCCAGAACTAGTACTCGAAACTGCGCGCGTGTCATCATCTTCGTCCTCCTCGAGACCGGGAGACACTGAGCTCTCGCCGTGGAGTGGGCAAGGGCAAGTGCTGTTTTTTTAGCACGGCGCCAATGAATAAAGTAGTTCCCCCCCCGTGCGCGAAACCCGTCCACTCTGGCTCAATCCCAGATGCGAGAGAACGTCATGGCCTTTCCAGCCCTGCAAACTGCCCGGATGGTTGTTCGCCCACCGGAAGAAGCCGACGCCGAGGCAGTCGCGACATACTTCCTAAACAATCGGGAGTTCCACGCGCCGTGGTCACCGGTGATGACGGAGGAGTTCTTCACTCTCCCCTATTGGAAAGGTCGCATCGCCGAAGTGCCGCGACAGATTCGGCGCGAGGAGCGCTTTTCGTTCTTCATGTTCGCCGGCGACGAGCTGCGGCAAGACCTTGCGAGCGGCTCAGAAAGGCTGATCTGCGGCCACGCGCAGTTGAGCGGAATCATGCGCGGCCCGGCGCAGTTCTGCTTCCTCGGCTACGCTCTGGCGGAATGCGGCGAAGGTCGCGGCCTCATGGAGGAAGCGCTGCGGGCAATTATTGACTACGCCTTCGACAAGCTGAAGCTCCACCGCGTTCAGGCCAACTACATGCCCCACAACCGCCGCAGCGGAAAACTCCTGCGCAAACTCGGCTTCGTCCCCGAGGGGTACGCCCGCGATTACCTCAAGATCGCCGGAAAGTGGGAGGACCACATTCTCACGTCTCTCACCTGCCCAGATTGTGAATGACAGGCAACCGGGGTTGCTCATAAATCGGCCCACAATCTTCAGGGAGCCCTTCGATAGAACTCATGAGCAAAGCGATTCTGCCCAGCTGCCTCGTTTGTACTTTAGCGACGATGATCCTCGCGCTCGCGGCCAACGTGTTCGCCGAACAACGCGAAGTTTCCGATGCCACGACCGCCCCCGAGGGGATGATTTGGATTCCCGCCAGCAAATTCACCATGGGCAACGACGACCCTACGGTTCACCCCAACGAGCACCCCTCGCACCCGGTGTGCATCGATGGATTCTGGATCGATCGATCGCTGGTCACGAACGCCCAATACGCAAAGTTCGTCGAAGCCACGGGGTACATAACCGTCGCCGAGCGACCCGTCGATTGGGATGAGCTGAAAAAGCAGCTACCGCCCGGCACAGAAAAGCCCCCGGCGGACGCGCTAGCGCCCGGCTCGCTCGTCTTCACTCCCCCCAACCATCCTGTCCCTCTCCAGCACATGGCCAACTGGTGGACTTGGGTTAACGGTGCCAACTGGCGAAACCCGGAAGGCCCGGGCAGCGACATCTTTGACCGCATGGATCACCCCGTGGTTCAGGTCGCCTACGAGGACGTGACCGCATACTGTGAGTGGATTGGCAAGCGCCTCCCCACAGAAGCCGAATGGGAGTTCGCGTCCAGAGGGGGCACGACGACCGAGCGATTCTTTTGGGGAGACGAGTTCACCCCCGGCGGTGCCTACATGGCGAACACTTTCCAAGGGAAGTTTCCCTACGAGATTACACCGCTGGACGGTTACCCGGGGACCTCGCCGGTTAACGCGTTTCCCGCCAACGGATACGGCCTGCACGATATGGCAGGAAACGTATGGCAGTGGACAAGCGACTGGTATCGCTACGACGCATACCGGGAGGCGAATACCGAAGAGTGTGCGGTGAACCCGACAGGCCCTCCGTCGAGCTATGACCCCAACGAACCAAGAACCCCCAAGCGCGTGATCAAGGGAGGCTCGTTTCTCTGCCACGTTTCCTACTGTGAAAGCTACCGCCCGACAGCCCGCCGCGGCGGCGCCCTCGACACGGGTGCCGGTCACATCGGATTCCGCTGCGCCATGTCGCCAGAAGAATCCGAAACGCCCAGCAAGGAAGCAGAGTAGCCGCGCTGTTTCCTTCCTTGATAACGACAAGGAAAGGATTGCCTTGGAGCGGTTTCTTGACCTCATAGTACACCTGTACTTGGCAGGATAGTACAGCTATACTTGGTGGCACTTCTCGAAAGCGCAATTCGTAGCTCCCCCGATGAGCACTCAGGACTCAGACAAACAAGAGCCGAACACACCCAGCGATCTGCCGGAAGACCCCGCGCTTTCCTACGATCCGCACCAAACCAAGCTCTTCACCGCACTCTCGGATTCCCCGATCTCCGAAACGCTCTACGCCCCCGCCGAGGAAGAACCCGACGCCAAGCGGGCGGAGAGTGACAGCGATAGCGTAGAGGAACAGATTTCCCTGCTCATCGGCGTCGACCCGGAGCAGGGCGGCTTCCGGCTTCGACGCCTCATCAGCACCGGCGGCTTCGGAGAAATTTGGGAGGCCGAGCAACGCTCACTTTCGCGCATCATCGCCGTGAAGCGGCTCCGCGAGGAACTCGAAGAAAAGGCCCAAAGCGACGTCTCCGCCTGGCGGAAGATGAAGCAGTCGTTCCTGCAAGAAGCCCTCACCACCGCAAATCTGGAACACCCCAACATCCTGCCGATTTACGATCACGGCTACGACGAGGAAGGGCACCCTGTCCTCGCCATGAAGCTGATCAAGGGCCGCCCGTGGAGTGAGATGATCCACGACGATGCGGCCATGCCCATCGAGGACTTCCTTGCTCGGCACCTGCCTATCCTCATCGACGTCGCGCAGGCTGTCGCCTACTCCCACTCGCGAGGTGTCCTTCACCGCGACATCAAACCCGCGCAGGTCATGGTCGGCGAATTCGGAGAAGTCCTTCTGGCCGACTGGGGACTCGCCATCATTTACGACCTCTCCAAAGTCGAGCCGCGTCACCTACGCGGCAAGTCACCTGAGACGATCACCACGACGGAAAACGCCTCAAGCCCCTCCGGCACGGTGGCCTTCATGGCTCCCGAGCAGACGCTCAAGTCGCCGAAGGACCTCGGGCCGTGGACCGATATCTACTTGCTGGGCGGGACGCTTTACTACCTTCTTACATTTTCCTATCCACACAATGCACCCGAGGTGAAGGCCGCGTTCGCGCAGGCCCGCCACGGATTCGTCGAGTCGCCGGAGGACCGCCGGCCGGAGCGCGAAGCGCCGCAGGAGCTGTCCCTCCTCTGCCGTTGGATGCTCACCCCCGACATCAAGAGCCGTCCCAACGACGTCGGCGTTTTCATCAAAGGGTTGCAGGACTACCTCTCCGGTTCATCGAGCCGGAAGCAGTCGCGCGAAGCGACGCGAGAAATCGAAAAGCGCTATTGGGCCGGATGCCACGATTACGACCAACTCGACCTTTGGGAAGGCCGCCTCTCTCAAGCTTTAGGGCTTTGGCCCGGAAACGCCGACGCGCGGCGACTCCACCAGAAGGTCATTCATGACTACTCGGAAGCGGCCTTTGAAAACGGCGACCTGAAGCTCGCCCGCGTGGAGTTACGGCGGCTCGAAACAGGCCCCGAGCGCGACGCCCTCGAGCAGCGCATCGCGGAGAAAGAAGTAACGGTCGCGCACCATCGTCGCCAGCGCGGTTTCTTCCTCTACTGCACCGTCGGGCTTCTCGTCGCGGCGGCAGTCCTCGCCTTTGTTTCCAATAGTCGGCGTGTCGAAGCAGAACGATCTCGCCGCGACGCAGAATCGAACCTGCACATCGCGAGCACGGCTCTCGAATCCGCCCAGTACTCCCGCAAGAGCGCCGACGCTGCCCGCAAGCACGCCGAGGATTTGATCCGCTTCATGATCCACCAGATGCACCGCCCCGGCGACGCCCGAGGGACGAGCGACCAACTCACGATCATCATCGAGGACACGCGCCGAAGCCTCGCCGTGAGTGAGCCATCCGACGAGCTGAGGGCGGGTATCGAATCCGAAGCACAGTCGCTCAGCGACGTCTCGACGCTGCTCGCCGCCAACGGTGCTCTTCCCGAGGCACTCGTTTCGATCAGCAGCAGCAAGGAGATCACCCGCGCGCTTCTCGAGCGCTTCCCCGACGACGAGGGGCTCACACGACTTCTCGCCGAACGCCTGAAATCCGAGGGAGAGTTGCTCCGCCAGTTGCTCCGATTCGAGGAAGCCAAGGAGGCATTGATCGAATCGATCAAGCTTGCCGATTCGCTGACACCTGCCGGAGATCAACGAGCCCGCCATCTGCTCACCAAGGGCGAAGCGGCGCTTTCCCTCGGGCGTGTGTACGACTCACAGAACGACTCCCCGCAGGCCACGATCATGTGGGAAGAGGCTGCGCGCTACCTGCGCGAAGCCAACGAGGTGAGCCCGGATGTTCAGGTGCGCCGAAATCTGGCGATGGCGATGCTGCTCCTCGGGCGGCGCGAAGAGGCGAAACCGTTCATTGAAGAACAGCTTCAACGCAGCGGCGAGCAAGGCGACTTCATGCGGCTTCTTCGCCAAAACGGCTTGCCTCCACGCGGGAGTGGTTCACAGTAGCGACCTCGCTAACGCCAGACTCAATTTCGAGGGCGCCCATTTCCAACGCGCCTTCCAAGTGACGCCCAATAGAGGAGTTCGCACCGATGACAACACGGAAAATTGGCCTGCTGATCGGTGACGAGAACGATTGGCCGCTCACCTTCGAAAGCCTCCACAAGCGCCTTAACCCTTCTCTTAAAGTCGGCGGCGAGCAGATCAGCTTCGACGTCGAGCGAGTGCGCATTCATCCCTACGCGCTACGAGCGGATACATCCTACAACCTCGTCATCGACCGCCTCGCCTGGTGGTACCGTGTTCCGCGCGAGTGGCTGAAGAAGGGCGCGCTCCTCAACAACGTGTACCTGCTCAACAATCCGTTTACATTCCAGAGCATGGAGAAGCACTCGTCCTATTGCGCGATGATGCGCCTGGGGCTCAACATCCCCGAGACTTGGATGATCCCCACCAAGCAACCGCCATCCAATCCAACCTACCGGAAGAAGTACGAGATCACAGCCGAGCGCTACCACGATTGGTTTGACCTGAAGGAAATCGGCGACGGAATCGGCTACCCGCAGTTCATGAAGCCTTTCGACGGCGGCGGCTGGCGCGGCGTGACTTGTGTCAAGAGCGCAGAAGACCTGCAGCGCGCCTACGACGAGTCCGGCGAAGAGACCATGCACCTTCAAAAGGGTATCGCCAACTTCGAGATCTTCGCCCGCGCCCTCGCCATCGGCCCTCAAGTCATGGTGATGAATTACGACCCCGACCAGCCCAGCCACGGCCGGTACCAGATCGACCACAATTTCCTCTCCGAGGAAAAGGGTCGCGAAATGATGATCATCACCAAGCTCATCAATTCGTTCTTCCGCTGGGAGTTCAACTCCTGTGAGTCGATCCTCAAAGACGACCTGCTCTCCCCCATCGACTTCGCCAACGCCTGCCCCGACATCGCCGTGACCAGCCTCCACTTCTACTACCCCTGGGCGCTCAAGTCGCTTTACAAGTGGTCGCTGTTCTGCGTCGCCACCAACCGCAGAATGCGCATCAACCTCGACATCGATCGCTACTTTGAGATCGGCGACTCCGACCGCGGCTACTGGGAGAAAATGGAAGCATACGAGAAACTCTCCGACGAGTACTTCCAGACGGAGCAATTCGAGGAGTTCTGCGACAAGCACCTCAAGGACGTGGACGACGCGATGTTCGATCTTATCACTTCGCAGGAATCCCGCGAGATGCTGGAGCTAACCGTTCGCAACATGTTCCCCGCGCACGAACACGACCAGTTCATCGGCCACTACCAGGGACTGCTCGACCATTGGGCCAAGTGCCAGCCGCTTTCGGACAATTCTTAGAGGCGCTGAACGAACCTCACTTAACGACGCAGATGTTCCGGCCGCCCTCTTTTGCGAGATAGAGATTTTCGTCGGCGCGCTGAAACAGGGTGTCCAGCGTGTCCGTCGGGCGCAGCTGTGTGCCCCCGATGCTGATCGTGAAAGAGACGCTTTCCTCCGCAGTGCGGACGACCGACTCGTCGATGGCACGGCGCAAGCGCTCGGCCAACTGCGACGCGTGATCGAGCAATGTATCGGGCAGGACGATGGCGACTTCTTCGCCACCCCAGCGAGCGATCAGATCGGAACTGCGGCAGTGGTTTGACAGGAGCCGCGCCATGTGACGAAGCACTTCATCGCCGACGAGGTGCCCGTAGTTGTCGTTCACCGCTTTGAAGTGATCGGCGTCGACAAACAGCAGGCACAGGTCCGACGTACCGCGCTGCGCGCGCTCGAAATAGTGCCGCATGAAAGCGACCATTTGTCGGCGGTTGTGCAGCCCCGTCAGCAAGTCCCTCGTCGCCTGCTCGTAGATCGATTCTTCCTGAAGCAGTTCCTCTTCGTCGCGCAGGAAAAAACCCAACACCGTGCGGCCGATGGTGATGCGATCGCGCTCCGCCAGCCGGGTTCGCGATTCGATCTTCTTGCCATTCAGCTCCGTGCCGTTACGGCTTTCCAGGTCCTCAACAAAACAGACCGGCAGCTCGTCGGCGGCGTCGTGATTTTCATAGGAAACGAGCACGTGACGGCGCGAAGCGCCCGCGTCGGAGATCTGGAAGTCCACGCTCCGGCTTCGCCCGATAACCGTTTCTTTTTCTTGAAGCCGCAAGCGAACGCCGCGCTGTGGGCCGGAAATGCAGATCAGAATCGGATGGAAGTGGCCGGTGCGCCGCCTCCACGAGGAACTCGTCGAGTTGACTCCACCATCGGTAATCGCCTCGGTATGTTCCGGGTCCTGCACAGGGCGGGGCGGCGAGGTTTTCTTTTCGGTGTTGTCCAACTCCATCCAGTCCAACCGGTCTTCCTGTAAGATTCCACTCATCCTAGGCGGAAACCTATTGGGTTCGGCAATCCAAAAGCATCGAAAGTCTATCCCACCACCACCAATTCAGGGTTCCCCCGACCGGCCCCAAAAAAACTCCCCCACCCGAGCGGGTGAGGGAGCGATACTTCTATCTCAACTGCGGTTGGCGTTAGTCGCGCGCCATCAACAGGAAGAGGATATTGCGGAACATGATAATGAAGTCGATCAGCAGTGCCAGCGCACCAGGAACGACCATATCGGTCGAGAAGCGGTGAAGAATCTGCGACGTATCGTAAAGGACATAGAGCGAGAACAGCAGCGTGGAACCAATCGCCATCGCCATGTGAACCCAAGGAGGCATTCCCGAGCCGAACATCGACATCAGGCCCATCACAATGGCTGCACCGATGAAGAGGAACAACCCGACAGCGAGAAAGCCGCCCATGAAACTGAAGTCTTTCTTCGTGATCAAGACGTAGGCGCTCAAGCCGCCGAACACGATCACCGTGAGGCCGAGCGCTTCCATCAGGATCGACAATCCGCTGGTTTGAAACGCCATCGCCATCAAGCCCGTGGTCAACCATCCAAACAAGATCGCAAACCCGAAGAACGAGACAAGATTCAACCCCCGCACCATGCTCGTCATGTGAGCTATGATACTCGCCCCGAACAAAGCGGCCATATGGCCCCACCAAGGAAGTTTCATCGAGAGGACGGCGATCTCGGACAAGCCGGGCACGCTGTTAAAGAGCCCCCAAACCAAAAGCCCCGCCGTCGCAAAGAATGCCGAGACTCCGAGTGTCAGCAACGCATACACCTTGCGCAGATACGACAACCGATCGCCGACCGACGCCTGCGAAACCGGTGCGATCGCGTTTCCTTCTGAATTGAGCCTCGAATAGCTCATCCTGAATCCTCCTCCACCTGAGTGGCCTAGTTCTGTGAATCGTCCAAGTACAACAGGGCACGATCTATGCCCGGCACCCGGCTAACTGCAACCGGAATCGGCGCGGGCGACGGGAGCTAACAGCAGCATCAACCAAGCCAAACCGCAGCCGAATCAACACAGCAATCTCGACCAGCCGAACGAAGGGCGACCCATTTAGGGTCGGGTCGCTACCAGTTATGTTGCACTGGGCTTCAGCCCAGTGAGGAGCAGCCCCGCAATGAGAACCCAGCGCGCTTCAGCGTGCTTTCCTCTGGCTAGTCCTACTCAACAACGATTGGGTCCAGCATCCAGCCGAGCGATTAGGGGCAAGAGAGGCGCCCGACCGCTTGCTAGAACTTCTTCGCCTTCTCCGCACCGATTCGTTCGAGGAATTCGACGAGTGGGAAGCTTCCCAAGTCGCCTTCGGTTTGTGAGCGGACGGATAGGGTGCGGCTTTCCTTTTCTTTCTCGCCGACGACGAGGAGGTAGGGAACGCGCTTGAGCCTGCCTTCTCGGATTTTTGCGCCGATCTTCTCTGCGCTGTAATCCTCTTCCGTTCGCACGCCGGCGGCGCGGAGCTTCGCGACGACCTCGCGGCCGTAGTCCTCGAACTTCTCGCTGATCGTCAGAACCCGCGCCTGTATCGGGGCGAGCCACACCGGGAAATTGCCGCCGTAGTGTTCGATCAGGATCCCCAGGAACCGCTCGAAACTTCCCAAGATCGCGCGGTGCACGACGACTGGCATTTCGTCATGATTGTCGCGATTCG
>JAUIJJ010000131.1 GCA_030431385.1 bacterium
GATCAGTTTGCTCCGTCACGAAATCGAGGGACACGTCGTCCGAGCCGAGAATGGGTGGTCGCTCGGCCCCGAATTCCTTGGGCTAGGAGTCGGCAACGAAACTGAACTCGACGAGGGAATCGCCTGCTTCTTCGAGGACAATCACGGCGGGCTTTGCGGCCGCCGGTGGCAGGAACTCGCCGCCCGGGTCGTCGCCGTTGATGCCGCCACTCGCATGACGTTCGCCGAACTCTACGAGAAAATCGCAACGCTGGCTCCCGAGATCGGGGAGGACCTGACGTATCAGCTCGTTCTCAGGGTGAAGCGAGGTTTGACGGATACGGCGGAGCTCGGCGGATGGACGAAGGACGCGCTCTACTTTACGGGTTTCGAGAAGGTTCAAGAGTACGTCGCCGCCAATGGAATCTCCGGGCTCCAATCGGAGCTGATGGTTGCTCGAGTGAGCTGGCAGGGTGTGAAGCATGCTTTGGAATTGAAACGCGAACGGCAACGCTGAGAAGCTCCCCCGCCGCTGGCTTTCGTTTCATCCACTCCATTGAGGAACCCATCATGTCCTGCTGCGACAAGAGAACACACGACGACGTTAGCGAATACTACGGGCGAGTGCTGCAAAGCTCCAGCGACTTGCAGACCGACCTATGTTGCAGCGTCGAGGATCTCCCCCACCACCACCGGGAACTCCTCGCGAACGTGCCGACGGAAGTGCTCGAAAAGTTTTACGGCTGCGGCTCGCCGATTCCCCACCTGCCAGAGGGGTGCACGGTGCTCGACCTCGGATGTGGCACCGGTCGAGACGCCTTCATTTGCGCGCAGCTAGTCGGCGATTCAGGAAAAGTCATTGGCATCGATATGACAGATGAGCAGCTCGCCGTTGCGCAAAAGTACGAAAGACCCAACACGCGATTTCTCAAAGGATACATGGAAGACCTCTCCGCCGTTGGCATAGAGGACAACTCGGTCGACGTCGTGATCTCAAACTGCGTCATCAATCTGTCGCCCAAGAAGGAACAGGTCTTCGCAGAGATTTTTCGTGTCCTGAAGCCCGGTGGGGAGCTGTATTTCTCCGACGTGTTCGCCGACCGGAGAATCCCCCGAGAACTCCAGCAAGACAGTGAGCTCCTTGGCGAGTGCCTTGCCGGAGCCATGTACACCGAAGATTTTCGCCGGATGCTGCAACGGACCGGAGTGCCCGATCATCGGATCATCAGCATGAACGCGACGGCGATCAATAACCCCGAGTTGGAGAACCGTATCGGGTTCGTGAACTTCACCTCCACAACCGTCAGGGCGTTCAAGCTGGCCTCGCTTGAGGATCGATGTGAAGATTTCGGTCAGGTCGCCGTGTACAAGGGCACAATCCCCCACCACCCCCACAGATTCGAATTCGACAACCATCACCTGTTCGAGACGGGACACCCGATGCTTGTCTGCGGAAATACAGCGGCTATGATCTCCGAGACACGGTATGCGCCACACTTTCAGGTTACTGGCGATAGGAGCCGCCACTTCGGTCTCTTCGACTGTGCCGACGGCATCCCATTTATCGAAGACGATGGGGCTGGCGGTTGTTGCTAGCGGGATTGCGCTTGCGATTCCCCCACCCACGAAGAGACTACGCGCCGCGTCGGAAACGGCGCGGTCAATCTTTCCAGGAACTCGAAAATGCCACTCCAAGCCGGAATTGTCGGTCTCCCCAATGTCGGGAAGAGCACCCTCTTCAATGCGATCACTCGCTCTGAAATCGATGCTGCCAACTACCCATTTTGCACCATCGATCCAAACGTCGGCGTAGTGGCTGTTCCCGATAAGCGACTCGATGTTCTCACAGAGATGTGCAAACCGAAGAAGACGATTCCCACTAGCTTCGAGTTTGTCGACATCGCGGGGTTGGTGCGCGGCGCTTCAAAGGGTGAGGGTCTGGGCAACCAGTTCCTGTCACACATTCGCGAAGTCGATGCGATCATCGAGGTTGTTCGCTGTTTCGAGGACGACGAGGTGACGCACGTTTCGGGGAAGATTGATCCGATCGATGACATCGAGACGATCAACTTGGAGCTCATGCTCGCAGACGTCGCCAGCATGGAGAAGCGCGTCGAGCGACTCTCCCGCGAATCCAAGAAAGACAAGAAGCTCGAACCTGAGCTCGCCTTCTCAAAGAAAGTCCTCGCGGTTTTAGAGACAGGGAAGTTCGCGCGGAACGCAGCCGAAGACGACGACGAAATCGCACTCCTGAAAACCTTTCAGCTTCTCACCAACAAGCCGATTCTCTATGTCTGCAACGTCGCGGAGGATCAGATCGGTAGCAGCGACCTTCCGCTCGTCGATCGAGTGCGCGAGCACGCGAAGAGCGAGGATGCGGAGGTCATGGTCGTTTCTGCGAAGGTCGAGAGCGAAATCGCTCAGCTAGATGGTGAAGAGCGCCAAATGTTCATGGACGAACTTGGGCTCAAGGAAAGCGGTTTGGACCGGCTCATCCACGCGTCCTACAACCTGCTGGGCTATGGAACCTTCTTCACCGCCGGTGAGAAGGAAGCGCGCGCCTGGACCTTCCAGCAGGGCTGGAAAGCGCCGCGCTGCGCTGGGGTTATCCACACAGACTTTGAGAAGCTATTCATCCGCGCCGAAGTCACGGCCTACGAAGACCTGATCGCGGCGGGTAGCGAAGCAAAGGCGCGTGAAGCGGGCAAGCTCCGCGTCGAAGGTAAAGACTACGTCATGAAAGATGGGGACGTCTGTTTCTTTCGCATCGGCGCTAGCTAAGCCTATACATCCTCCTCGTCATCTTCTTCTTCCTTTTCGACGGTGTGCACATCCGCAGCCTCCTGTGCGGCCACCGACTTCGAGACATCATCGATCGCCTTGGGAGACTTGTGGACGATCTCCATCGGTATGTCGATGGAGCGGACGTGGATGTCTTGTTGCGGGAACGCGATCTCAAGGCCGGCTTCCTTGAAGCGCTTGTCGATTTCACTCAGGATTTCAGTCTTCGTCTCCAAGAATGCGTCCCGATTCGGGAGAAACACATAGAGGCGAAGATCAAGGCTGCTGGCTCCAAACTCCCAAAAGACTGCGGAAGGCGCCGGATCGTCGAGAGTCTTTGGATTTTGTTGAGCCACTTCCAACAGTATCTTCAGCGCCAGGTCTGTATCGGATCCATAGGCGACACCGACTGGCACCAAGAGCCTACTTACCTTATCAGTCAGCGACCAGTTCACGATCTGACCCGTCACGAATTCCTTGTTCGGAACGAGCAACTCTCGCCGATCGAAATCGGTGATGACTGTCGCTCGCATTTGAATGCGATCGATTCGACCTGTCACATTCCCAACGGTCACCATGTCGCCGATTCTCACTGGTCGCTCGAAGAGAATGATGATACCCGATACGAAGTTCGCGAAGATTTCCTGAAGGCCGAAACCCAGGCCGACAGTAAACGCGGCCGCGAGCCATTGCACCTTTGACCATCCAATACTAATCGCGCCGAAGCCCAGAACGATGCCCAACATCACCAACAGGTAGCGCGACATGGTCGTGAAGGCGAACCGGAGTCCCGCGTCGAGTTTCAGCCGTTGAAGGATACTGATCTCTAGCAAGCCGGGAAGGTTCCTCGCAGCGACTGCCGTGACTCCAAAAATGAGCAGAGCCAATAGTAAATCGGACAGGGTGACCACGCGAGTAACTGATACAGATTGTTCTGAACCGCTGCTATCCCCTGTTGCAGCCACTTCCTGGATCGTTGAGCCCGTCTCGTGCCAGAGCTCTACCTGCTTGAGAATACCCAATGCGGGAAGGACATCTATCCAGATCAGCCACAGCCCTCCTACAGAAACCATCACGATCGCCCAGCGAAATAACCGCCGAGTCTGCTCGTCAATTTGCGAAAGGTTGATTTCATTCTCAACCGGTTCGGGCGCCATCGACTCCCGATCCTCGCCCGACATTTTGGAACGGATTTGCTCAAGACGCTTTCTGGCTTTCTCCGTCGCCAATCGGCGACGCATCACCATTAGCCAACGAAGGACAAAACCCCTCGTAAACACGATCCCAATCGCGAGCAAGATGCTTTGCAGGTAGCACTCGGCCAAAGGAAAGGCTGCGTATGTATACCCCGCGATGACGGCAAAGATCAGCAACATCGGGATACCGACAAGCAATGGCCGCCAGAAACGGGTGACCCATTTGGCGTGCCCCTCGCTCCGATGGCTCAGGATGCCTTTCATTAGCTCGCCATCGGGTGACAGCAGCCTGTAAAACACCGAGACGACAATGCTCATTAGAATCACCATGAGCACAGAGCCGAAAGTGATCTGCCATTGGGTGTTTGGCTGGAGCGCGATGATCCAACTGGTCAGACCGATGAGTGCAAGAACAGGGGTCAGCCAGATGAGCGTCCTTCTGACGACCTTTAGACCTGCTGGTTCCCAACCGAAATGCTTTTCAGCTAACCCGCCTGAACGACAAGTCTGTCTAGCCATTTCCAATATGGCGAGCAATGGAACCAAATCCAATAGCCCACTTGCAACCCAACCCGCCAGGTCAGGGGCAGACAACATGTTGTCGAGACGCATGCCCATCATCAGGACAGCTAGCGGTATCGGAATTGCCAGAAGGACTGTGTAGAGAGTGGCCAATGCGGTAGGCCAAAAGAATTCCTGTTTCTTGCCAAGACTATCGGCAGTGTGTCGCAACAAGTGAGCGATCCGACGATGAAGCACTAACAGGACGACAAACAGCAAAATGGAGATTCCGTAAGGAACCGGATAAATGATTGCGTCGGTGTAGATAGCACCTGCGACGCCCAACCAATCGGCATCCGTGATGAGCCAGACTGTCGCCTGCCCGAATTGCTTGAGAGTCGAGAGTGAAAAAGCGGAAGGCCCCCTGATCCATAGAACCCACTCTTGAATGAACTCACGGTATTCACTCGTTTGCATGATGACCTGCCGCTCGATAACATCAGTATCAACCAGCAAGTTAAAGTACTGTTCATAGTTTAAAATGAGGGACTGGAGTATCTCAAGTCTCGTACGCAAGAGTGATCGAACCTCGGACTCAAGATCTGCAGACTTTGAAGGGTCGAGATCGCCCTCCAAATCTGCCATCGCCGAGCGTACTTGTGCATCGAACTGATCCGAAAGTGTTCGCCGCTCTTCCTGCAGATTCATCAACTGCAATTGAATCTCAGGGATTTCGTTTTCGCGCTTGTCGAGACGCTTCCGATAATCACTGATGCGGGGTAGGCTCGCGAGTTCATTTCGGAGGAAGATACCGATGGCACTGTTGAGGCCAATAGATTGGACCTTCTCCTGTGCTTCTTGATACTTTCTGGCGACCTCGGCCTGTTTCTTAGTGAGCTTCACATTGAGGTCGTTGAGATTCGACATCCTCTGAGTGAGGCCGTCCTCACCGGAACGCAGACCCGCCAACTCGGCGTTTCGCTTCGCGAGATTCGCAAGTTCTGGTGTCGCAGCAGATGCGGCTGCTTCTGCTTCTTCGACAATGCGGTCTGCCTCCTCCTGCCGCGCGTCTTCAACGATCTGAGTCCACTGCTTGAGTTCCTCTGTTGCGGTTACGGCGGCCTGAGCGGCTGCGTCTCGCCTCATAGAGAGAAGTTGAGAGCGCGCCTCATAGTTCTTAAGTTCAGCTTCCCAAGCTGCAATCTGCTCCAACAGCTCGAGCATTTGGACATCTCGAAGCAGTTCCTTCCCTTCTGCCATCTCATTGGAATCTGAAGGGTTTGGTGTTGCAGAGGTACCGGTTCGCAGCTCTCGCAGCTTACTCTGAGCGTCGACTATCTGCTGCGGGATCTCAGTGCGCCGTGTTGTCCGCCTGGCTTTCTCGGCTTCAAGGTCCGTGACTCTCTTGTTCGCTTCTTCCGAAGCTGCTCGTGCGACCGAGAGCGACTGCTCCGCATCAGAGAGAGTCGAGCCATCGGGTCTCTCTACCTCGACTTTTGTGGTGGGTTTCGCGAGTTCTGCGCGGTACTGCTCAAGCAGGGCAGGTGTTTCTTTGCGGTCCTGCTCTGACTTGACGCGCCGACCTTCCGCCTCCCTCGCCGAGGCAAACGCCCCCTCGACCTTCGAAACCAAGTCGGACAGCGCTTCGTCGTCGCTGAGTGTGCTCTTCTCCTTAAGGCTATCAAGGCGCTGAGCGAACTCTTCCGCACCGGTCTGCGCGTCACCAACGGTAAGGGTCGGCGTCGTAGGCTGAGCTAGAATCGTTTGCTGGCAGAAAAACCCGATACAGATGCAAATCGCAACTACTAGAGAAAACTTAGATGCCATGGGGACTTAATGTTCTCCAATCATATGCTGACGCGCCGGACCAAAATTCCCGACGTCTCGCGCTCACGTCAACCACCAACGGGGACTACAAATTTATCAGTACAACGGCCAAAATGGTGAGCCCTATTGAGACCTTCTCGACGGGCTTGAGGCGCTCGTGGAAGATCACGTAACCCCCGACCATGATCAAGACGATCGCACCGGCGCTAAAAAGAGGAAACGCGACGCTGCTCGGTACTTGCAGCAATGCCCGGACCAGAAAGTAGCTGGAGAAAAAATTCGGAAGCCCGACCGCAATCCCCGTTAGCCAATCGCGCTTGCTCGCACCCTTTCCCTTCCACATGACCGCGACGATACTGATCAGGGATGCCCAGCCGAAGGTGCTGAGTAGGAATACATTCTTCAATTCAGGGACCGCATACTTCTGAAAAATCGCGTGGCTAAACTCGGCGAAACCCGCCAGCAGGAAGAGGCCTAAAAGCGACGGACGTAGTGCCTCTTTCCAGCTCTGGTCTCTGGGGACATTGACGATGGAAATGGCCACCATCGCGAGCACGATCCCTACCCATTGAATCGGCGTCGGCAGCTCGGTCCATACCAGGAGCGAGAACAGCATCGGCACAAGGACACCCATCCGCCCAAACGCACCGGCCAGCCCAACGCCGTGGTTCTTGACTGAGATCTGATAGACGATGAAGCCGGTGTAGAAGACTGTACCAGCCATGATTCCAATGAGGACTGCCCACTGCGCGCTCGCCATCGGCGAGAATACAGCGTCAGCGGTCGTCGTCACCGCGTGAAGCTCGGTGGTAAGAGTTTCGCCTTCGAGCGCCGGGAGTCCTTCGATCAAAATGGCAATGAGAGCGAGCGCCATGGCCGTGAGATAGTTCGAGCACGTCACAACCAAACGGTTTAGGCCGTTGAGTTCGCTATGTTTGAAAACCAGCGCGATTGCTGCGCTGGAGATGATCGCGAGAAAGAGCCAATGCACCCTTTACTCGAATGTTTGGCGCAGGCCCCGAGGGCCGGTTTCGGCATCGAGTTCGGCGTCTGGGTCTGCTGTTTCAATCTCGGGAATGTCACCAATCGATGCGTCAGAAATCGCGATTTGTTCCGTCGCTGCCTCCCCGCCAGCCACGCTCTCAGTAGGTTCCACCTCGACAAACCTGACAGCGGTGCCGCGAAGCATGTACATTGTTCCCTCGCCCTGCCGACTAAACAGAGGCAGCGGCGCGCGCTCGTCGGGTACGACTCCGCGAGACTTGGCCTTGAGCTGTCGCACATCCATCACCGCGTGAGCCCCGAGGCGCCGGGCGCGATCCCGGAGCTCCTTCAACTGCGCACGCCGAGTATCGGAGCTCTTCGCAGAGGAAGTAAAGCTCTGAACGTAGGCGACCTCGATATGCGGTCGCTGAACGTTATTGATATAGAGCTTCACATCCTCGTTCGCTGGCGTCGCCGGAAACTTTTCGTCGGTCAGGCGGTGGACCTTACGCCCCCCGCAAGCAGCCAGTGAGACCATCAGAATCGCCAGGGTTACGATCAGGATTTTTCGCATACTCAGCACCTCATTTTGTTGCGTGACACTAGGCAGCGAACTGCCCCGGCCACAAAGCAAAAGTTTAGCGTCTCAGGATTCTTTGAGGCAGCCGCCAGATGACAAACCGCTTTGGGCCGGTGCCGTCGTCGTACTCCGCGCTTCGGTAGACCTCACTCGACTCGGCCAAAACGAGATGGCGGCGGATGTCGTAGAGGCGGCTGCGGACTGGGTACTCATAATCGCCGTACCCACTCTCGATGCTTCCTGCGGGGACGGCGTGGTGGGCAATCATCGTGATGCCAGCCTCCTCGATCCATGCCAGCGCCCCTTCGTCTCGCAGCGTGGTCTGGAACTCCAAATTGCTGACCACGCCGTCGAGATTCACCACGCGTCCGGAAGAGAAGTAGCCGAACACTCCGCAATCGCTCATGCCGAAAACTCCCCCCCCCAGACCTTGGTCATTCACGTACTCGGCCGCGTCGTAGCTCCTTGCCTGAAAGGCGAAGTCACTGCGACCGTGCAGGAATCGGTATTGTCCGTAAATCCCGAGCGTGAGCAAGAAGCCGATAGTCGCGATCTGTGCGAGCACCTGCCTTTTGCCGAATATCCCCGCAATGTGCGGAGCCGCGATAGATAGTCCAAAGATGATAAAAGGCCACCAAGCAGTGAAGTGCCAAACATGGACTGCCCAATCCATGAACACGAGGGTATGCAAGCTGTGCAGTAAAATGAAGGCCGCGCCGACAATCAGCCAATTGCTGAGGTCAGGAGAACTGTCTAGCTTGCGACAGATCATGGGCGTGGCCGCGATCAGTGTGGCTCCGAGAAGGAAGAGAATCTTGTGAGCCATTACCCACTCGAAGTGAAAACCCGGCTGGGGAAAGGTGCTCTTGACGATCCCGCTGATCGGCGTGCGGGTATCGAAGTAGACTGAGTTAATCACTAAATACACTAATAAAGTAACAACGACCGGGAGTGCCCAGAGGACCGAACGCAAAACAAACTTGCCCATGGTGATGTCTCGTTTCGGCGTTACCGCGAACCCGACGAGACAAACGAATCCCAACGCGACAATTAGCAAGGCAACATCCAACCTCGCCATGAGGCCGAGACTCAATAGACCTCCGAACGCGACGGCTTGTGATGCGTTGTAGGTTGTAAAAGGAGTGAGCCGACGCACAAACTCGAACAGCGCGCATACAACCAAGAGCGACAGGCCACTTTCGAGGCCGTCA
>JAUIJJ010000132.1 GCA_030431385.1 bacterium
CACAGGCAGGTGCAAACCCGCCTGCGCAGGAACTGTCTCTCCAAGAGCGTGTGCAGCGGGCCGACGCGCCCACAGAGCAACCGGAGCCGTACGAATACAACCCCGCGACCAATCAATACTGGGACCCGGCGCACGGTCACTGGCATCAGGGAACGCCTCCGGCACAGCCTGCTCCCAATTCCTAGTGTCGTGAAGTAACACGCCTCACGATGGCCGAAGCTCAGCCGAGCAAATCCCCGGAGGTCCACCCCGCGTTTTCGCGACCCGGGCTGCTGGCGGCATTAGCCATCGCGGCAGGACATAGTCTGGCCGCCGGAGCTTGGAACATCAGCGAAGGGTGGCTCATCGGGGGGGCAGTGGTATGTGTGCTCTGCCTCCTCATTGTAAGCGTGAGAAGAGCCGCCTTCGTGGCGGCTTTTTGCGTTCTATGGGCGATTATAGGAGGCGTGCAAGAATTCCGACTTGCAGAAACCGCGCGGGCAGCGTTCCGACAAATTGATGCCCTCCCGGAGACGGCGGTGGGCTTGGTAGAGGTCGAGGGAGTCGTCGCGGCGCCTCCGCGTTTGAACACCTATTCGAGCACAGTGATGCTTGAGCAATCTATCGTCGGTGTCGCGGGCGCAGCCGCAACGTTGTCAGCGCCGGTCGCAGTCCGAGTGAAGCGTGGCGCGGCAAATGACGCGGCGCTGGCTGAGCTCGTTCCCGGGCAGCGGTTCATCGCCAAGGGCCCGCTGATGGAGCTGCCTCACGAGCGATCCAGCGGCGAGAGCGGCGATTGGCTGAGAAACCGCGGCGCGGTAGCAGCCGTGCAAGCGCGCGTCGTTGAAGTCCTTCCTGGCGAGCTCAACCCGTGGCAGCGGGTTTTGCGCAGCGGACGCCGCACCGCGAACCAATTCGAAGCTCTGCTCAACGATCACCTTGAACCTGAAAATGCGGCGGTCCTCTCGGCGATGACGCTGGGAAGAACTTACCACCTTACCGACGAGCAACGGGCAGCATTCAGACGTTGTGGTTTGGCTCACATTTTCGCCGTGAGCGGACTTCATACGATGCTTATCGGTGGGCTGGTCATCTGGCTCCTGAGGGTCGTGGGACTGCCGTTCGTTGTGCGGTTTGCGATGCTCGGCGCGGCATTGGTGTTCTTCGCGGCACTGGTCGACATGCGCACCAGCATTCTTCGCGCGTCGCTCCTGTTGATGGCGTGGGAGGGGAGGCACCTGCTCCATCGTCCCGTCGAGCCGATGGCTGCATTGGGAAGCATCGCGAGCATCCTCATGCTCCTGGATCCCCGTGCCGTTTGGCAGATTGATTTTCAGATGACGTTTCTCGCCGCTGCGACTCTGATGGCAATGAGTCCTTGGCTTTTCGAGATGCAGAAAGTCGTTGGGAGGCGTTTCGGATGGAGTTGGCGGAGTGTTATGCTGATTCGCGGGTTGCAACTCGCGGCCGCCAGCGCCGTCATCCAACTCGCGCTCGTCCCGATACTCGTTGGGCAGTTCGGCGAGGTGTCGTTGATCGCTCCACTCGCTAACTTGCTCCTGCTTCCCATCATGGCACTCAGCATCAAGCTCTGCTTCGGGTTGTTTATCTTAAGTCACATTGTACCAGCACTTTCAGACGCGCTCATGCCACTGCTAAACTGGCCTGCGGACGTTGCCGGAGTCGTCACAGCAATCCTCTCGGACCTACCCGGTGCAGCCGTTTCAGGCGTCGCATGGCCGCTTCCTGTCGCGGCTCTTTTCTATGTCATTCTAACAGGTGGGAGCTGGAACCGGTTTCGGGGTCCACGACTCCCGCGCGCCAGCAAAACGAGTTATGCGATTTCCGCGCTCGCGCTCGTCGCGGTGATGTCGTGGGTTCCGATGCGGTGGGGGCGCGAGCCGCTCTTGACGATGTGGTTTCTCGACGTTGGGCAGGGCGATGCGATCCTGATTCAGGCGCGCGGTGTGGGCTTTGCGCTCATTGATGCAGGGCCAGAGCACTCGGCGTGGGCGCTTCCGGGGATGCTTCGGGATCGGGGCGTCGATGAGCTTCAGTTTGCAGTAGCGACCCACTCAGACGCCGATCACATCGGCGGCCTCGCCGAGGTGATCGATGAGATCACCGTGCGACGGCTGTTCGTCGGAGGGACGGTTGCCTCGTCCGATCAATTCGAGGAGGTCGTCGCTGCTGTCGAGTCCAGCGCCGTTCCTGTCAGCACGGTCAGGCGCGGTGCGACGATGACCTTGGGCGAAACAACAATCGAGGTTCTCCATCCCACGGATGAGTTCTTGGAGGAAGGCGACGAGCGGAACGCAGCGTCCGTGGTGATGCGAGTCTTGGCCGGCGGGCGCGCGATATTGCTGACTGGCGACGCTGAGGACACGGCGGAAAGGTCGATGTTGATCGAGGGACTGGATTGCCGCGCGGACGTGTTGAAGCTCGGCCATCACGGTTCCGTCTCCTCGACGAGCTCGCAGTTCCTTCAGGCGGTTTCACCAGAGTTCGCAGTCGCGAGCTGTGGCAGAAACAATCGCTACGGGCATCCATCGGGCGAAGTGCTTCACCGATGCGACACCATCGGCGCACAGCTCTGGCGGACTGATCAGGATGGCTCAATCAAGTTGATCGTGACAGAAGGTGGTGAGATGCTTTGGGAGACGACGCGGCGGCTTAGGCCGTGATCGTGTTGATCACGATGTTCATGAACCGACCAACAAAAGTGATCAGCTTTCCGAGCGGCCGTGCGTCAGCTGAAACCTCAGCCCGGACGACTGTCGGCCTGCGAGTTTCGCCTCTCGGCGAGTCGACTTCGAGAATGACTGCGGCAGGTGTCTCTGTGGGTGCGGTGGCGGTATTCCACCAATCCTTTGCCCGCACGGACAGGCTGGACTGCAGTTCCTGAAACTGTTCGGAAGAAGCGACGGCAACCCGCTGAGCTTCCTTCATGATGAACTGAGCAAGTCGCGGATCGCTCGGGTGGTTGTCCGAGGTATTGAGGATTCCATCGCCGTCTACATCGGCGTCGCAGAGGTCCCCAACGCCGTCGGTGTCCATGTCCAGCTGATCCGCGTTTTCCAAGAGCGGGCAGTTGTCGTAGCTGTTGAAGACCCCATCGCCGTCGATGTCCTCGTCGCAACGATCCCCGACTCCGTCGCCGTCGCGATCTGATCGGTTGGGGTTAAAGACCTCGGGACAGTTATCGATGTGATTTGGAATCTCGTCGCCATCGATGTCGGGATCGCAGGCATCACCGATCCCATCGTGATCCAAATCTCGCTGAAGGGGATTCGAGGTCTCAGGACAGTTGTCCATCTTGCCGGGAATGCCATCGCCATCGAGATCGACGTCACGCTCAGCATCGGATGCATACGTGAGAGGGGCTACGGTCAGCAAGAGGCCGACGAACAGAGCTGTCAGGGCGTTGCTTTTCATGGCTAATTCCCTTTCCGACGATGGCTGACGGATACTCTACGCATCAGGGACATCGTTTTATTCAATCTTTTCCGTATTCGATCAGTTAGTGACGAGCGAACCTGATCGGTTGGAAAAAAATGGCATCCGGGAAAGAGACTACTCTGTGGAGCGCTCGCCGCAAGTGGAACTCTTGGGCGAAAAGTCGGACAGGCGGCATCCGAAAAGAGTCTCTCACCGTTGATCTGCGAACGCGGTTTCCAGAGCCTCCTGGATTCGACGGTGCTGGAACGAGTATCCCGTCGCCTCGAGTTGGCGGGGTAGCGCTCGAACGCTCGCGAGCATGAGCTCGTCGGCCATTTCTCCCAACATCAGGCGCAGTGCGAAAGACGGCGCGGGGAACGGCGTCGGGCGGTGGAGCGCCTTTCCGAGGGCTACCGTGAATTGGCTGTTGGTGACAGGGTTTGGCGAGGAGACGTTGACCCCGCCGGACAGCTCGTCGCATTCGAGCGCATGAAGTGTCACGCCCACGGCGTCTTCAAGCGAGACCCAACTCATCCACTGACGCCCGCTCCCTAGTCGGCCTCCGAGTCCAAGGCGGAATGGCTTTCGCACGACCTGGAGCATTCCTCCCTTTCCCGACATGATGACCCCCAACCTCAGGTTTACGACCCGAATTCCCGCTGCTGCGGAGGAGGCCGTTGCTTCCTCCCACTCTTGGGCCACGTCGGCGAGAAACCCCGTTCCTGGAGGCGCGCCCTCTGTGAGCTCCTCATCTCCGCGGTCTCCATAAATGCCGACCGCCGACGCACTGATTAAGACCTGCGGCTTCGATTCCAGCCCGGCCAGCGCGTCCGATAGCACGCGGGTTCCAACGACGCGGCTTTGCCGAATCCGTCGCTTCTTCTCCTCGGTCCACCGGAGACCAAAGATCGGTTCCCCCGCCAGATGGACGACGGCGTCGTACTGTTCGAGTTTTGGCATCTCGGAATCAGGGATGCCTTCTAGCGGCGACCAAACGACGTCGTGCTCGGAAGTGCGCCTGGATTCACTCCGAACGAGGGCGCCGGTTTGATGGCCGCTCTTATGGAGGGCGTCGATGAGCGACCGCCCCAACATCCCGCTGGCACCTGAGACTAGAATCTTCAACGGCGAATCTCCTTTGGCATACAGACCCTCGAATGTCCGGTTGCGCTTGGTCAATGGGTGGTGGATGCTGTTGTGCGGTCTGGCGACTGAGTGCGCCAATATTGCTTGTTGAGGAGAACTTCGTCATGGCGGAACGCGTTTCCATTTGGGTGGAGAATGCACCCAACGCCTTCGGACACTTTTCGCAGGTCATCAAGTTCGGCAACAGTATCCACATCAGCGGACAGCTTCCCATTGATCCGGACAGCAAGCCACCTCGTCTGGTGAGCAATGATCCTGCCGAGCAGGGCGCAGCCGTGTTTCGCAACCTGACCTCCGTGATGCAGGCGTGTGCGGGGCAGCTCTCGAACATTATGTCGATGCGATTCTATTTCATCGATCTGAAGGACCACGGCGCCGTCGACAAGGCCTCGAAGGAGTTCTTCTACTTTACGCCACCGGCAAGGACAGTGATCCAGGTTGTCGCGCTTCCCTTTGGTGCGAGGTTCATGGCAGACGCCATCGCAGAGCTGAACCCCGTCGATACCAAGGGCGGACCTCTCATCTAGCTAGCCGACGGCGAAGGAGCCCCCTGTGCGTTTTAAGATTAGGAATCTGGTCATTTTCGGCTTTGTTGCGGCGCTTATCGCGGCGGCGTTTTTCTTGGGCATTCTCGACTGGAACCGCATCCGCCCGACGATCTCTCAAACCGCCAAGAACATCTCCGCCGAAGTTGGCGCGGGTAACCTCCTCGACACTCCGAGTCAGGTCACCAAGTCGACTTCCAGTTCCGCCGCCAAGTGCCGCGATCACCTCAGACGCATTGAAACGGCGAAACGAGCTGTCGCGTCCAAGACTGGTATCAACATCGGCTCGGTCAGTTGGGACGCGGTGATCAAAGAACTCAAACGGAAGCCAAAGTGCCCCAATGGCGGTACGTACAAGCTGGGAAATCACCAGGTCCTCGCTCGGTGCTCTATCGGCGCGAACGGAACATCCGCCGGGGCAGACGATCATCTGATCGATAATTTCTAAATGCTCTCCTGACGACTATTGCCGTAACTAACGCTGGGGGCCTCTTCCGTAGAAGAGGCCCCCAGTGCGTTTAGTCGATGAAAGCCCACAACCGGGTCTGGCTTGCTTCATCCAGGCCGTCGGGGTCGGGGATGTGAAAGAGGTCCCCGGCGACGTCCCTGATGAGCAAGCCGCCGCCTGGTACATCGTGCGGCCACTCGTCGCGCGCGGTCTGAAACTGTCGCGGACCTTGTTTGGTCATCACCTTCCAAACGCGGATTTCGAACTCTTCTTCGATCTGGTCGATCGCGGTTATGATGAATACGAATCCTCGCTCGGCGGCGGCTTGTTCCAAGACCTCGCGCGAGGCGGGGTCCAATCGGTCCATTGACTCGATAAGCGCCATCTCATTCTCGTCCTCATCTCTGAGTGAGAAGTATCGCGATGGTTCTGACCACGGGAAGCAGCGCCGCAATTCGACCGGTGTTTCCTGCTTCCCTTTTTTCAGAATGAGCTGCCCGTCTTCGCTGCGCCGTAGCTCAATCGTTGGCTTGCTTTCGTTCTTGATGTCTTCAATGCGTGTTATCGACATGTCTGCCTTCCTAGCTGATTTGTCGTCGGCAATTGGCGGGGGCGCATCGCCCCCGCCGCTATCGCTGAACTGGATCGAACGTGTGGTGCTGCTATCGTTACGCGTCTCGAATTCCAGTATCGTCTGTTAGACTGCATAGGCTTCATGAAGTTCCTGCTGCAGTCGGTGCAGTTTGCTATAAACGCCGTCTTCGTTTTGAAGAAGCTCGGCGTGGGTGCCTTCTTCCACGAGCCGACCATCATCAACAACGAACAGTCGGTTCGCGCGGGAGAGCGTCGAGAGCCTATGAGCAATGGCGAACACTGTTCGGCCTTTGATCAGACGGTCGAGCGCCTCCTGGATGTTGCGCTCCGTCTCCGTGTCGACGCTGCTGGTTGCCTCGTCGAGGATCAGGATTCGCGGGTTTGCGAGGATCGCACGCGCAATGCTGACGCGCTGCCTCTCGCCGCCGCTGAGCGTGTGCCCGCGCTCGCCGACAATCGTGTCGTAGCCGTGAGGCAACTTGCACACGAAGTCGTGAGCGTTGGCGGCCTTGGCGGCTTCGATCACATCCATCATCTCGGCATCGGGCCGCGCGTAGCGGATATTCTCCACGATGGTACCGTGGAAGAGGTACGGGTCCTGAAGCACCATGCCGACCTGCTGGCGAAAGTGCCCACTGTCGAGTTCCTTCAGATCGACGCCATCGATCAGGATTCGCCCGCCGGTCGACTCGAAGAAACGAACGATCAGGTTGGTGATCGTCGTTTTTCCGGCACCGGAGGGGCCAACCAGACCGATCATTTCGCCAGGCTGGACATCAAAGTTGATGCCCTTGATGATTTGGCGAACGCCGTCGTAGGAGAAGGAGACGTTGTCGAAGGTGACTTGCCCTTCGACAGGTTCCAGTTTCACCGCTGCGTCCTCATCGGTGATCTGTGGTTCGGTATCCAACACCTCGAAAATCCGGTGGGCAGAGCTCGTCGCGCGGTTGAGCATGCGCGCCATCTGGCCAATGACTTCGATGGGCTGAAAGAACATCGTCATGTACAGCAAGAAGCTGACAAAAACGCCGACCGTTAAGCCCGAGGTGTCGACACTAAGCAGCCTCGGAATGGCCATGAGCCAAACCAGCATCACCATACCGTGTACGCACAGCATGAGCTTCGGCCAGAATCCCGTCCAGATCGAGTGGATGGAATTGAATTCCTTTACCACGATCTCGTTGCGATTGTTGAAGCGTTCGGTTTCCCGACCCTCCTGGTGAAACGCCTTCACCACGCGAATGCCGGGGATGGTATCCGACAGCACATCGGTGAGGTTGGACCACTTTCTCCAGGCGCGGAGGAAGAAGCCCTGCATCGTCTGCCCGTGGCGAAAGATCGCGTAGAGCAGTAGCGGAACCGGCAGGATCATCGCCAGGCCGAGCTGCCAATCGAGCACGATCAAGAACACGCCGAGGCCGAGTAGCTTGATGACCGAGAGCGAAACCTCGACAACGCCAAAGGCGATGAAGTCCCACAATCTGTCGGTGTCGGAACTCACGCGGCTGATGATCGAGCCGGTTTGCTTGCGCGAGAAGTATCCGAGGCTCAGCTTCTGGAGGTGGCCGTATAGCTCATCGCGCAAGTCTCGCGCGACTAGCTCTCCGAGCACCGCCATGGAACGCAGCCGAACGTAAGCGAACACTTCCATCAGGAGGTAAGTGACCGCGATCAATCCGAGGATCGGCCACGCCAGCTTCAGCGCGGCTCCCGCGTCCAGCGCCCCGCTCTCGAAGGGTTTCACCACTTTGTCGATCAACCGACCGGAGAGAAACGGCGGCATAAGGGTGCTGAGCGTCATCAGCGCTGCACCCAGCATGCCGAGCGCGACTCGGAAGCGGTACGGACCGAGGTAGCTGATTAGCCTCCAGACCACGGCGAGCTTGTTGGCGGCAAACGCGGCCTGGGCCTCGCTGACGGCCTGACTGACGCTCTCGGCGTAAATGCCTTCGGCGCTGCCTTTCGGTTCGATGTCAAATCCCTCGATCTGTTGATCGAGGAGGTAGCGTATGTTCTCAACGGCGCGCCGCTGACGGTGCGTGTAGCGGAGGACCGCCAGCGGTGCTTCGCCGGGATTTCCGGCGAGCGTCAGGACCGTGGCACTGAGGCCGTCGGCCTCGCGGACCGCCTTGATTTGAGTCCGTTTGAAGCTCTCGACCTTGATCGGGGCGTTGTCGTTGGATTCGTGCACCAGGGCGACATGCTTCGGACCTAGAGCCAGCCACTGTCGGCCTAGCTCCATTCGGGAATTCAGATCGAGAAATGCGTACAACTGAACGGCTTCACCGTCCCATGCTGCTTCAACTTCCCTCCGAATTTCTGCGGGTAGCTCTTCCGGCTGGTCGAGGTATCGGCAGATGACTTCCTGACTTGCTCTTAAAGACTGGGTACTCATTTTCAAACCTCTCATCGTCCTACTTGGAACGGGGTCAATTGGGGTGGGGGCGAGGGTTTCAAGGTTTGGGCGGGGGCAAAAAAAAGACCCCCCGGAGTCGAAGGACTCCGGGGGGTCGGTGAGGCAAATCTGCCGTTACCGTTACTCCACGGGTGGTCCCTCATAAGCGCACGCGACGTTATTGAACGCCGAGACGTTCAAGCCGGTCATACGATAGCCAAGGATGCCCTGAGGACGCACTCTACCATCGAAATCCGGAACGCGGATGAGTTGTGAGCTAATGTAATTCATCGGTGCTCCTTTCGAGTAGTGGTCCTGCTGCGGAGTGATTCGAGACTTGTTGCGTAACGATGGTGGGAACCCAAGCGAGGCGGGAGCGGTCGGGTCAAGTAGAAAAACGCCCTCTCTCAACTGTTTTCTTCCTCGTGCATCTTTTCGGTCGGCCGGGCCTCGGGGGCGATATGCACCTTCCAGCTGTCGCGCATCTGGGGCATGCCGTATGCGGGCGGTGC
>JAUIJJ010000133.1 GCA_030431385.1 bacterium
GCATTGCGAATCGGCTCACCTTCTTCGTCCTCGAACCAGAAGTGTGGCGACTTGCGCTGCCAAGGCATCGCGTTGCTGTCGTCGTCCCAATGGATCGCGCGCACGCTGCAATTCGTGCGAGCATTGGCAGGGACTGCCATCAATCGGGTTAGCTCGCGAAAGCCGCCGTTGATGCTCAGACGATCGGGATCGAGGCCGCCGCCTTCCGGCTGATGGATCGATCCGTCTGCGTGGAGTTCATAGACTGGACCCTGAATGCTGACGCGTTCCTGATCCATTCCGACGAAGCGAACGAACTCGGCGAGGTGCCTTTGACTGCGCATGACGAAGGGCGCGCCGTGGTCGGCGACCCAGCCCTCGCCTTGCCGGCTGTTGAGGCGCCCACCGCAGCGGTCAAATCGCTCGAGGAGGATGTGGTCGTACATCTCCTCATGAAGCTTGAGGGCGGCGGTCAGACCGGCGATGCCCCCACCTATGATCACGATCGGGTAGCGTGTGGCGCTCATGTATCGTCTCCAAAAGGCGCAATCGGCCGGAATCTCAGCGTTGGCGGCAAACGTCGCACGAGCTGAAGGCCGGTTCTAGCACAAAGTTGCCCCGGCTTGACATCCGCGACGGAAGCACAGTGCTCGGGCGACATTTTTACGGTGAGCCCTCCCACAATGCCTCGGCTCTGCCACTGTGTCGTCACCGTCTTACGAAGCGTTGAAAGTGTTGGGGTTGTGTGTTGCCGGGGGAGTGCGCCTCCCCGGTCTGGGTCGAAAAGGCGCACTCTTGTCGCTGGGGCTTGTTGCACCTTTGGTGCCTCTAACATCTGTTTTATCAGTGCTGTACGGTCTTGGCCGATATGAGGCACAATCCCCGCAAGGGCTTCCAATATCCGGTTGCGCGGGCTGACCTTCTCCCCAGAATAGTGAGTGAGGGGGCGGTGCCCCAGCCGAAGATCATTTTGCGGAGTGGTGACGAGCCTTGCAGGAGTGGCGGAGTAATCAAGAACTGGCCGAAGAACATTACGGCCGCGGGAACGAACTCTTCGATTCCGCGCGGTTCCGCGATGCGATCACGGCCTACCAAGAAGCGCTCCGCCTCAACCCCAAGCACGCCGAGGCCGCGCTGAATCTGGCGCTCTGTTATCAAAACGTCGGCGATTCGCGACGCGCACTCAAGTGGCTGCGCCGCGCCAAAGGAATCACTCCAGACAACCCCGATATCCATTTTAACATTGGCAACGTCTACTCGGACCGCGGCCGCCACCAGATGGCGATGGTCGCATACCGCGAGGGGCTGCAGCTGGCCCCGAACGACCCCCGTATTATGGGCAACCTCGCGCTCTCTCTGGTTCAAACAAACCGGATCGAGGAAGCGGGCGAGCTTGCCCAGTCGGCGTACAGCGCCGATCCCATCGATCCTCACTCTAACTATACCATGGGCGTTATCCAGCGCTCATCGGGCAAGCATCACGAGGCGCTCAATTGGCTGCGCCGCGCCACGGAACTCGACCCGTCATCCCCGGAGTTTCTCGCCGATTTGCTCCAGTGCGAGGTCGAGGTGGGGCTGCGCGACGCCGCTCTCTCGACCGCCAAGCGGCTCATCGAGGAGCATCAGGAGTCCGGCTGGGCGATGACCGAAGTCGGGAACGCCTATCACTCCCTCGGCGACCCGAAGAGCGCGATTCCCGCGTTTCGCAAGGCCATCGAAAACGGCGAGGACGACCCGGAGCTCCTGAACGCGCTCGGTTGGGCTCTCATCGACGCTGGCGAACCGGACGAAGGGGCGGAGATCTGCGAAGACGCGCTTATTCGCGATCCGAAGAACGGCTACGCATGGAACAACCTCGGCTACGCGCTGTTTCTGAAGGAAGACTTCGAAGGCGCGCGGGATGCCTACATGCGCGCCATCAAGCTCATCCCCGAAGACCCGCTACCTTGGAACAATCTTTCCGACATCTATGTCGAGGAAGGCTTGCTGGAGAAGGCGCGCATCATCCTCCGTCATTCGTTGACCATCGACCGGGAAAACACCGGCGCATGGGCGGAGCTGGGCCGGCTTTCCATGGAACTGGAAGAGTGGGAAGACGCCGAGCGGGAGCTGCTCCGCGCGGCAATGGTCGAGCCGGATGATCCGACGGTTCTTGCGAACCTTGGCGTTGTTTACGACAACGTCGGGCAACGCGCCGAGGCCCGCGAATCACTGTGCCGCTCCATCGAAATCGACCCCACCTACGCATGGTCGCACATGCGCCTTGGCCTCCTCGATGCCGACGAAGGCGATCTTGCCAACGCAGTCAAAAACTTAAAGAAGGCCTGCGTCCTCGATTCGACCGTCGCCGAATACCAGGCCGAGTACGGTATCGCCCTGACAAGCGCCGGCGCGCTGGACGAGGCAGAGAAGGCACTCAACAACGCGCTGAAGCTCGACCGCGAGCACACCGGCGCGCTCTCCGCGTTGGCGCATCTTTACACGATTCAGAGCCGCCTCGAAGAAGCCGCCCCGCCTGCCGTCCGCGCTGCAGCTTTGCTCCCCGAAGACGCCAGCGCGCAGTACGTCGCCGCGATGACTTTGTTGGGAGTCGGCAAGAGGAGGGACGCGCTCGCTCACGCCTCCTCGCTTCGCGAACTCGATCCCGCCCTCTACAAACAATGGCGGAAGAGCGACCTCTACTTCAGGCTCGCCCTAGTCGCCCCCTTTGCCTTCGTGGCGGTCATGGCAGCGGCAGTCCTGATCCCCTTCTACCTCCTGAGCTGATGCCTGAGGGCCGCGACCGGGTCTGCGACAACTGCGGACGATGGGTCGAGGCGACCGAGGCGCTGTTCCAAGTCACGGTGACGCTAGTGGCCGAGCCGGGGCCGGAGATCGAGCTGCCCCCGGAGAACGACCCGAAGAGAGAATACGAACGCCTCCTTGCCAAGTTAGAGGCGATGAACCCCGAGGAAGTGCGCGAGGCCGAAGACGAAGTCCACGAGGCCTATCGTTTCGCCCTGTGCCCCTCCTGTCGGCGCGAGATTCACGGCTGGCTCCGACAACGCACGCGGTTGCAGGAATAGCCTCGGCGACGGCTTTCAATTGCGTTCCTCCCCGAGGGGCCGCGAAGCTCCCGCCACTCTGGAAGTTGGTAGAACTATGCCCCGACTCATCGCCGCCCTCCCCGCCTACAACGAAGAAGCCTGCCTCGCGCCGCTGCTCGAACGGTTCAACGCGCTCTTCGACTCGCTTCCCGAAATGTGGGAGGATCCGATCGTCATCGTCGTCGACGACGGCAGCAAAGACGGAACAGCGGCGGTGGCTGAGGACTTTGCAACGCGCATGCCGGCTGGGCGAGGCGATCAAGACGGGGCTCCGCGCCGCGCTGGAAGAGTCCACTTCGGATGCCGACATCATCATCTGCATGGACGCCGACAACACGCACCCGCCCGAAAACGTGCCGCCGATGCTCGACAAGATTGCCGCAGGTGCCGATATTGTCATCGCATCGAGGTATCAAAAGGGTTCCGAGCAACACGGCGTTCCCTTCAATCGGCGCATGATGAGTTACGGTGCGCTTGTTCTGTTCAAGATGTTCTTAAACCTTCCCAATACGTGGGACTACACCTGCGGATTCCGCGCGTATCGCAGTAGCCTGGTCAAGCGCGCCTTCGACGAGTACGGTGATCAATTGATTACCAGGAACGGTTTCGCGTGTACCGATCAGTTACTGGTTAATCTCGCGTGCCTCGGTGACGTTGATATTCAGGAAGTACCATTCATTTTACGTTACGACCTGAAAGAAGGCGAGTCCAAGTTAAACTTGGGCGTCACCATTGGCGAGACGTTCGGACTATTGTTTGCCGGCAGGAAAAGATTAAAGGCCGCGAAGAAACGGCGACGTGACAGTCACAAGTAAATCATCTGCAACACCGTTTAGTATAGTATGTATTTAAGAGAGAGGGCGACCCCTTCAGGGTCGGACTGATAGTATATTGTTCCCCGGGTTCTCGTTGTTCACCCGGGGCTAAGTTTGGGTGGTCCCTTCGGGACCGGTTAGCGGCTATACATCTACTATTCATATATATAGTTGTAACCAACTGGATTCAGTCCGATTTGATTTTCAATCAACGGGATTGGCATGGGCAGTTGTCCCGAAGGGACGCCCGATTTTGCCCCCGGTGACCGAAGGGAACCGGGGGATTCCGGTGCGCATCAGCTCGACCACGATAGTGGTCGCCCATTCCAACTAGTTAAGTTTTCTTGCGCAAAACCAGACTTACTACAACCATCAAACCTAGCATTCCCAAACCCGGCAACAGTAGCATTAAACAAATGGTGCTGACCTGACCCGTCGGCGCGTAGTGCATGAGAGTCTGCAGGCGCACGGAGAGCGTCGTGGGGCCGGGTGGTATCAGCAACAATGCCGCGCCCAACTCGCCCAGCGTTAGGGCATAGGTTGCAATCATTCCCGCGCACGCTGGTGGCATGATCGCGCGCCAGCCGTACGCTTTAAGATTCGACCACCAGCGCGCGCCTTCCAATCGCGCGACTTCATGGTACTCATTGGGAAGCCTTCTAAGTGCATACTCGATCAACAGCGCCGTTATAGGTACAAATCGGACCGCCCACGCGAGCAACAGCATCCCGATAGTATCACCTGCGCTAGCCAAGTGATCGTCCAGATTGAATGGTAACGAATCCCGCGGGAGTGAAGCGACCGTTCGCAGCGCAACCCCCGAAACTGGACCGGGTAAAACAAATCCAAATAGTAACAACAATCGCCAGACTAGTGGGCGGCGCATCGATGCAAGTGCACTGCCGAGGGCAGCTCCGGTCACTCCACAGATCACCGCGCCCCATGCGCTTAGTTTGAGACTCATTAATAAATCCTCGCCAACCAGCTCCCACGTATGGCGCATGAGTTCGAACCGGCCCTGCTCACCGGTGGCCGTCGACCAGAGTATACACACCAATACCAATACCGGAACTACAGCGAATAACCAACCGCTAATTCTCACCAGCAGTATTCCGTAGGTTTTCGGAAAGCGAGTTGGTAATTCAACTTCTTGCGAGTCGGAAGCCTCCTGAAGCCCTAATGAACGAATTGCGGCAAAGAGAACCCACGCACCCGCGAGTGCGACGGCTGCCAGCAGAAGCGCCGTGCGCAGCGCGCGCTGAGTGTCATAGTAAACACCAAAACTAACGAATACCTCATTAACCAATACCGGCTGCGAGCGCAGGCTGTCGGGAATGCCGAAATTCGTTGCGGTGATAAGCAACACGAGCGCGGCGCCTGCGACTATTCCGCCGTTGCTCATCGGGAGTGTGAGGCGGAAGAGTGCCCGCGCGGGAGTAGTATCGAGTCGGGCTGCTTCCTCTGCCGATGGGTCCGTTCGGCGGAGCGCTGCTGTGAGCGCCAGAAACGCTAACGGGGCGAACGCCCATGCCATCACCGCCATTGTTCCCGCGAGCGAGTAAATCGGAGCGGCTCGCTGTGTCGACGCGCCCGAGATCAGTTCCTCGGGCGGGAATAGGTGGATGCCTTCGTAGAAAAGTCTCGTGATAGCGCCTTGTGCGCCGAGCAATCTGACCGACGCGACGGCGATCACTTGCGGAGCGATGAACAGCGGCGCGGAGGCGATGGCGATGAGCAGCGTTCGCGTCCAGGAACGCTCAAGCCGTGCCGCGGTAAGCGCGGGAAGGATCGCCCACAGCACCGCGATAAACCCGGCTCCCCCCGCGACTCGGATCGTGTTCCAACTCAACTGGAAGAGGCGGGAGAAGTTCTCGGCGCCAGCCGTTGCTGAGCCGGCGAGGCCCGCTGGTGCGAAGACGAGAACCAGACAGAGGGCGAGGAGCAGCAACCCCCAGAGCGCCAGCAGCGTTCCTGCGGCGCGGCGGTTCATCATGGCTTCTTCAACTCGCCGCGTTTGCGGCCCACAAAGGTCAGGTGCTGTCGGTCGCCCAGCAGGAGCAAAGTCCGCTCGATGACAGACCCGAGCCGCCACGCCCACTTGGTAACCCACCACCGCTTGCCATAGGCGAAGTGGGCCAGCATCTCAAAATCGCTCGCCAGAAATAGGTCCTCGACGGACTTGTCCTTGATGAAGTGCTCGCGAACAACCGCTCGCACGGCGTCCATGCTCACGTCCTCGTTGGCGGAATCGGTGAGCAGTTCCTGCGGGATTTCGTGCTTGGGATATCGACTGCGAATCTTCTCAATCGCTCGTGGCTGGATGAGGCGCATGAGCTTGTTCTTGATGCGAGGCCGCGCGCAGTGTTCGTGGCAAACAAACGTCGCGCCGGGTTTCATCAGATTTAGTAACCGCGGGAAGATCGCCCGCAATTCGGGGACGTGGTGCAGCGAGTCCTTCGCCATCATCAGGTCGACCGATTCCTCCGCGAAGGGCGGGTGCGCGGGTTCCGCGCGGACGTAGTCGATGCCCACCACGCCGCGCTCTCGAGCGTGCTGCCGGGCGAGGTCGACTTCCTCGAAACTGGGGTCGAAGCCGATCATGCGAACACCCTGCTGAGCGGCTTCGAGACCGAACTGACCGCCGCCACAGCCGACATCGACGCCTAGTCGCCCGGCGAAGTGCCCTAGCGCGCCGAACGCCACATTGCCCGTGCGATCGGGAAAGATGCCCCACCTGCGAAGTTGGTCGCGATCGTCGCGCTCAAGAATCCCCGCGACGTAGAAAGGGGGGTGGGTCGACTTGATGCGGATGTCGAAAATCGAACGATCATCGACGTCCCAAAATCGCCGCATGAATCGCCCCCAATGGCGGCCCTCGTCGACGATTCGTTTGTCGGCTTCGGTCTGCGCGGGCAGGTCACCGGTGAGGCCGAAGGGAACACCGAAGCGCAGAATCGTCGACGGGACTTCGTCCTCATGGCGCTGGAGGAAATACCTGTCGGCTTCGACCTCGCGCAGCCCATCGCGCATCAGATCTGCGATGCCCTCTTCAATTCGATACCAGCGATTGCAGCGAAGGCACGTCAGCAGCGCTTCGAGGATCTCGTCATCCGGAGCAGATTCGAAGAGCCGCTCCTGCTTGAGCTTCCCCTCGGGGCCGCACACGGGGCAGCGGAGTATTTTCAGGTTTTCCCGGTACAAGACTCACTCAAGCTTTTTGAAAAGCGGTTCGCCCTTGCGCAGGTTCAGCTTCCCGAATCCGGCGCCCCACTGTTTCGCGGTCTCCCAATCGAGTTGATCGGTTAGCCCTAGCGTTTCGTTCATCTTCGCCGCGCTCTCCGGCATGAACGGAGAGACGAGCAACGCGAGGCCGCGAATACCTTCGGACACGCAGGACAGATAGACGCGGAGTCGGTCCGACTGCGCCGGGTCCTTCGCCAGCTTCCACGGCTCGACGTCGTTAAACGATTTGTTGAGCACGTCGAGAAATTGGCTCATTGATTCGAGTGCGGATTGGAACTCGAACAGGGGCATCGCGCGTTCGTACTCGGTGACCGTCGCGGCCCATTGAGTCACGAACCCGCGCTCGACATCGGTCATCTCCTCATCAGCGACTTGACCGATCTGGCCGCCAAGATTCTTCTCAACCATGCTCGCCGTTCGCGAGAGCAGGTTACCGTAGCCGTTGGGCATTTCGGCATTGTAGGTTGAGATCATCGCCTCTTCGCTGAAGAGGCCGTCGCCGCCGTAATTGAGCTGCCTCATCAAGAGATACCGCAGCGGCTCCGCTCCGATCATCTCGACGTAGGGGAGCGGATCGACGGCGTTACCGGCGGACTTGCTCATCTTCTCGCCGTCGCTCGCACCGGGGCGCAGAACCGTAATGAAGCCGTGGCCGAAGACCTGCTTGGGCGGCTCGACGCCACCCGCCATCAACATCGCGGGCCAGTACACGCAGTGAAACTTCAGGATGTCCTTCCCGATCACATGGCAGTCCGCTGGCCAGTACTTTTCGTACTGACTGTCGTCGCGTCCGTAACCGATCCCGGAAAGGTAGTTGGTCAGCGCGTCGAACCAGACGTACATCACATGGCCGGGTGCATTGGGGACGGGAATGCCCCAGTCGATTGAAGTGCGCGACACACACAGATCGGGCATGTCCGGAGTGAGGAAGCTGTTGATGACCTCCGTCTTGCGCGTCTCTGGCTGGATGAAATCGGGATTCTCTTCAATGTACTTGAGAAGCGGTTCTCGGTACTTGGCGAGACGGAAGAAGTAGGCGTCCTCGGACATGCGCTTGATCCGCTCACCGGGCTCCAAGCCTTGGTTGCGCATCTCGGATTCCGTGATGAAGGACTCCTCCTTCACATCGTACCAGCCCTCGTACTTGCCGAGGTATATGTCGCCGCGCTCGAGGACATCATTCCAAAGTTTCGCCACCGTTTCGTGGTGGCGCTTTTGAGTCGTGCGTATGAAATCGTCTTGGCTGATACCGAGGAGCGCCCACACGCGCTCGAATTCGGCAGCGATGCGGTCGGTCCATTCCTGCGGCGAAACTCCATTGGCGGCGGCGCGTTGGGCGACCTTTTGTCCATGCTCGTCCGTGCCGGAAAGGAACATGACATCATGGCCAATCAAGCGCCGGAAACGCGCCTGAACATCGATTCCGATCACCTCGAACGCGTGCCCAATGTGGGGCACATCGTTCACATAGTAAATCGGCGTGGTGATGTAGAACTTGCCTTTGGACGCCATGAATTCCTGCCCATCAAAGATTGAAACCACAAACTCGGGAAATCAAATCGCGGGGAGGTGAAGGGAATCAACCGTGGATTGCCGCTTCTGCCGACTCTGGGGCTCCTTGAACGAAAAGTCGCGCCTCCGACTTTCAGAGGCGCGACGAGACTTCGCAAGATGTAGTCGTGCTATTTCGCCGCTGCGACTTCGCGCGAATCGAGGCCCTTTTGGAGGAATCGGACGAAGCGGTCCTTGTCCGTCGTGTAGGCTTCGTGGGCGATGACTTCGCCGTCGGGGGTGAGGAGTCCGTAGGTCGGCAGCGTGATCGTGCCGAATTTTTCTACCTGAAACGCCTGTCGGGCGCGGGCCTTTTCTTTGTCCGAATCGTCGGTATAGAGCTTCGCGCGAACGTAGCCTTCGAGTAGTCCCG